>CAUJGC010000608.1 GCA_963169075.1 Myxococcota bacterium | reverse complement strand
CGCGGCGTCCGTCGCCGCCGCATGGAAGTCCTCGAAGTTCATGCCCTCCGGCGCGCAGGCCGGGCCAAGCGAGGAGGTCGCGTTGAGCGTCTCCCCCGCGAACCCCATCGGGATCGCGCGCCCCGCCACCGCGTCCGGGAGCACGTCCGGGCGCGTCGGCGTGAAGCCCAGAAAGGGGTCGCCCCCGTTGACCGGGTCGATCCCGAAGAGCGCCCCGATCCGCAGGTCAGCCCCCGTCGTCATCGCCGCGACCTTCCCCCCCAGGCTGTGCCCCATCACCCCCACCCGCGCGCTGTCCACCCGCGCCGCCCACGGCGCCGCCGGGTCCAGCACGCGATCCAGCACCGCCGAGACATCCGCCGCCATCGCGGTGTGATCCACGTCCAGCAGCCCGCCCGGCGGATCGGCCCGCACCACCACGAAGCCGTGGCTCACCAGGTGCTCCACCAACCCCAGGTAGCGCCGCGTCTCCAGCTGAAAGCCCGGCAGCATCACCACCACGGCCCGCGCGCCCGCGTCCCCCGGGACATGCACCGCCACCGGGATGCTGCGCCCTGACCGGCTCACCACCTCGCTGACCACCACCCCCGACTCCCCGCCAGGACGCGACGGGTCCACGCCCGCGCTGCCCGCGTCGTCCCCCGGCGCCGCGTCCTCCATCGACGTCACGTCCGGCGCGGCGTCCTCCAGCGCGGCGTCCTCCAGCGCGGCGTCCGGCGCCGCGTCCTCCGCCGACGCATCCTCCGGCGACACAGCGGCGTCGGGGCTGTCGAGGACGTCCTCGGGGGACGCCGCGTCCTCAAGGGGCGCATCCTCGGCGGCGTCCGCCGCCGCGTCAGGGCGATCTGCTGGCGCGCTCGGCGCGCTCGGCGCGTCATCCCCGCACGCCGCGAGCAGGAGCCCGCTCAGGAGAAGGAAGAAGGGGACACATCGTCTCATCGAAAACACGCTCCACGTGAAGAGGGGACAGGCGCACTTGACCTGAGCACCCTATCCACAGATGCTGCGCGAGGCGTGACGGCGCGCCTGATCAGGACAAAAGCGCATGGCCCAGCTCAACCTCTTCCCGGATCTTACGCCCATCGCCCGCAAAGGGATAGGGGGCAGCGAGATCGCCGCCCTCTTCGGGCTCAGCCCCTGGCTCTCGCCGCGCGAGCTCTGGCGCCTCAAGGCCGGTCTGCCGATCCGACTCCCCGTCACCCCCGCCCAGCACCGCGGCGTCGCCCTCGAACCCCTGGTCTGCCAGGTCTTCGAGGACCGCGCCGGACTCCTCCTCACCCCCGGCCAGCGCGCCCGACACCCCCGCTGGGCCGAAGGCGTGTGCATGACCGCCGCCACCGACCGCACCCTCCCCGACGGCGGCATCTTCGAGGCCAAGACCACCCACCTGGGCGGCAAGCTCCACAGCGCCTTCATGGCCGGCGACATCCCCACCGCCTACGCCCTCCAGCTCCAGCACTACGCCGCCTCCCTCGCCTTGGACCGCGGCGTCATCGCCTGCCTCGCCGGACCCGACGACGCGATGAGCTGGACGCCGGAGCAATGCGACTTCGTCGCCATCGCCTGGCGCGCCCTGCCCGAGCTGGGGGCGCTCCTGGAGGACGCCGTCCGCGACTTCTACCTGCGCTTCGTCTTCCCCCGCGTCCAGCCCGACTACCCGCGACACCCCCGGGCCGACGACGTGCTCGACCTCCTGGCGCACGCCGCCTGGAGCGGCCCCTGCGTCGTCCCACCCACCCCGGCGCCCCATCGCTGAGGCGCCTTGCGCCGCGGCGCCTCCTCCCGTATCCTCGCCTCGCTCGCGCCGAGCTGCTCGCTACGGCCCCACACCCCGGAGATCACCATGCTGCGCCGCATCGCCGTCCTCGCCTCTCTCACCGCAGCCCTCGGCCTCGCCTCGGCCTGCGCCTCCGCGCCGCCGAAGGAGGACCCGACCCCGGCGCCTGCGACCGCAGCCGAGCCCGCACCGCCTGCCGAGCCCGCACCGCCCGCCTCCACCGCCACCCCCGCCAAGGTCGCCCCTGCCCAGGACGACGTCTTCGGCGGCGCCGTCAAGCTCGACGACAACACCGACGCCTTCGCCGTCGAGGGCACCTCCGCCGAGGTCCAGCCCCAGGCCACCCCCAAGACCGAGACCCCGGTCAAGGTCGCCTCCCCCGCCGCCGGCGCCGAGCTGGTCATCGGCGCCCCCCTCGTCAGCGGCCCGATGGAGCGCGCCGAGGTCCAGAACCGCATCGACCGCCAGCAAAAAGCCCTCCAGGGCTGCTTCAAGGCCCACATCGACGCCCAAGGGGCCGCGGGCAACATGATCGTCTCCTTCACCATCAAGCCCGCCGGCACACCCGAGCAGCTCAAGATCGCCAAGTCGTCCCTCGGCAAGCCCGAGATCGACACCTGCGTCACCCAGGTGCTCAACAAGGTCGTCTATCCCAACCGGAAGGACAGCGCCGCGGTGACCGTGCAGCTCCCGCTCCTCCTCACCGCCCCGGCCCCGTGAGCTCCCAGCCCTCGACGGAGGAGGTGCTCCGGCGCCTCCTCCGCGCGCACCACCACGCCGACGTCGGCGCCTGGGAGCTGGACGTGCGCACCGGCGCCGTCTGGTGGTCCCCGCACCTCTACACCATGATGCGGCGCGACCCGGCCTCCCCGCCGCCCACGGCGGAGGAGGCCGAAGCCCTCCACCACCCCGACGACCTCCCCTGCCTCCGCAGCCTCGATCTGCTCACCCCCCACGACGGCCCCATCACCTTCGAGCACCGCACCCACCCCGACCTGGGGCCCGTCCGACGTCTGCGCTGCATCGTCGAGCAGCGCCGCGATGAGGGCGGCGCCGTGACCCACCTCCTGGGCACCATGGTGGACATCACCGCGCTGCACGCCACCGAGGAGCAGCTCCGCGCCACCAACGCCACCCTCTCCCTCGTCCTGGATCAAGCGCCCTACTTCATCTTCGTCATGCGCCGCGACGGCTCCATCGAGTACATCAACCGCGCGCGCCCCGGCTACGACGCCGCCCAGATCATGCGGGACGGCACCGCCTACGTCCAGCCCGCCTCCCTCCCCGACGTCCTGGCGGCCCTCCAGGTCACCTTCGAGCGCCACGAGCGACCCGTGGTCGAGTTCGACGACATCTTCGGGCGGCGCTTCGAGGCCACCATCATCCCGGTCCTCCACGGCGAAACAGTCGAAAAAGCGATTGGTTTTGCTATAGAAACCACCGAATTACACCAGAGTCACGTCGAGCGTCAACGCCTGGAGGCCCAGCTCCAGCACGCGCAGAAGCTGGAGAGCCTGGGGCTCCTGGCGGGCGGGATCGCGCACGACTTCAACAACATCCTCTCCGCGATCCTGGGTCACGCGGAGCTGGCGGCGGCGCAGCGGAGCGATCCGACCGCCGCCCTCCAGGAGATCATCGGCGCCGCCGAGCGGGCCACCCTCCTCTGCCAGCAGCTCCTGGCCTACTCCGGGCGCGGCCACCTCCAGGCCCGGCGCGTCGAGCTGGGCCAGGTCCTGGCGGAGATCACGAGCCTCCTGCGCGTCTCGGTCTCCCGCCGGATCAAGCTCCACCTGGAGCTGGCCCCGGAGCTGCCGCCGGTCTACGCCGACCCCTCCCAGCTCCAGCAGATCGCGATGAACCTCATCACCAACGCCGCCGAGGCCATCGGCAGCGGCGAGGGCGAGATCCGGCTGCGCACCCTGTCCGGGTGGCGCGAGCGGGAGGAGCTGGCGGCGACCTGGCTCGACGACAAGCTCCCGGCTGGGGACTATGTGACGCTGGAGGTCCGCGACAGCGGCGCCGGGATGACCCCGGCCCTCTGCGCCCAGATCTTTGATCCCTTCTTCTCCTCCAAGGGCCCCGGGCGCGGGCTGGGGCTGGCGGCGGTGCTCGGCATCGTCCGCAAGCACCGCGGCGCCATCGAGGTCCTCTCGGCCCCCGGGGAGGGCACCTGCTTCCGGGTCCTCCTCCCCGCGGCGCCAGCGCGCGTCGAGGACGCCGCCCCCGAGCCGCCGCCGTCCGCGCTCCCTCCGCGCCAGGCCAGGGGCACCCTCCTCATCGCGGATGACGAGGACGCCCTGCGCCGGATGCTGACCGAGGCGCTCCAGGCGCAGGGCTACACCGTCCTGACCGCCCCGGACGGGGCGGCGGCGGTCGAGCTCTTCAAGGCCCACCACGCGCAGCTGGACGCCGCGCTCCTGGATCTGACGATGCCGCACCTGGACGGCGCCGCCGCCCTCTACCAGCTCCGCCAGGTGGACCCGGCGGTCCCCGTCGCGCTGATGTCCGGCTACACGAGCCAGGAGGCCTCGACGCTGCTCCAGCACCTCCAGGCCGACGCCTTCCTCCAGAAGCCCTTCCGGCTGCGGGATCTCCTCGACACCCTGGAGAGCCTCATCGCCCAGCGACCCCGCTAGCTAGCGCCCCGCCTGCTCCGCGACGAACGCGAGGCCGAAGATGCCGCACGCGATCAGGATCAGCAGCCCCGTGATCACCACGTTGACCAGCGAGACCCAGAACCCCACCTGCGCGAAGATCTTGCCGGCCTGCGGCGACTCGCCGCGCTTGATGCTGCGCAGCTCGATGATGGACACGATCAGCCCGGGTAGCGAGGTCACCAGCCCGAAGCCGAGCGCCCACGACACGATCCCAAGCACCATCCCCGTGATCGCCATCGCGGAGGGCGACGGCGGCGGGCCCACCGGCGGCGGCGCCCCATACCCTCCGGGCATCGGCTGCTGCGGGGGTGGCCCCCCGGGATACCCGCCGCCGGGATACCCCCCCTGACCGCTGCCGCCCGCTCCCCAACCGCCGCTGCTCATCGCCTCACCTCGCCTGCTGTCTGTGCTGCACCTGCCACGACGCGCGCAGGTCCCAGCGGGATCAACCCGGCGCCCCACCGCTCCATTCCGAGCCCCCGCGCCCACTGTCCACAGGCGCGAACGCCCCATCCCCAACAGGCGCCTTGTGCGGCGCAGCGGCGTCCCCATATTCTCGTCCGTGCTCCCTGGGATACAACCAGGCCAACCCAACCCAACAACGCCGCTCAACAGAAACAAAAGGAGCCCGCATGGCACGCGTCGCGATCATCTATTACTCCAGCACCGGCACCAACCACGCGATGGCCCAGGCCATTGAGGAGGGCGCGCGCGCCGCAGGCGCCGAGGTGCGCACGCGCCTCATCGCGGAGACGGCCCCCGAGGCCGCGGTCCACTCCAACCCCGCCTGGAAGGCCTTCGTCGAGGCCCACCAGGACGACCCCAAGGCGGCGCTGGAGGATCTGGACTGGGCCGACGCGGTGGTCTTCGGCACCCCCACCCGCTTCGGCAACGTGGCGGCGCAGTTCAAGAGCTTCATCGACTCGGCGGGCGGCCTCTGGTTCCAGGGCAAGCTCGCCAACAAGGTCTACGCGGGCTTCACCTCGGCCCAGAACCCCCACGGCGGGCAGGAGAGCACCCTCCTGGCGCTCTACAACTCGATCTACCACTTCGGCGGCTACATCGTGACGCCGGGCTACACCGATCCGCTGGTCTTCAAGTCGGGCGGCAACCCCTACGGCCCCTCGGTCACCGCAACGGGTGCCCCCTCGGAGGCCGATCTGGACCACGCGCGCTACCTGGGCAAGCGCGTCGCGGAGACGGCGGCGAAGCTGGCCGGCTGATCGCCTGACGACGCGGGCTCCAGCGCGCGCCAGAACCCATACTCGACCGAGTCATAGGGATCGTGGAGCGCGCGCTGGCCCTCCTGGGTGTAGCCCAGGCGGCGGTACATGGCGTGGGCGGCGTCGAAGCGGGTGTCCGACCAGAGGATCAGGCGGGCGGCGCCGCGCTGACGCGCCCAGGACGCCACCACCCCCTCCAGCGCCGCCCCCAGCCCGCGGCGGCGCCACGCAGGATCCACATACATCGCCTTCAGCTCGGCGCTCTGGGGGGTAGGCCCCGGGCGCGCCGCGACGGTGCCGACGATGGCGCCCCCGGGCCCCTCCACCACCCAGAACGCCCCGCCCCACGCCTCGAACGCCGGGCCGGGGGCGTTCAGGTGCCGCTCCTCACCCTCCAGATCCAGATCGAAGCCATACGCCTGGTAGATGCCGCCGATGAGCGCCTGCACAGCGGCGGTGTCGGCGGGCTCCACCGCGCGGCAGCGGAGCGTCAGGTGACCTGCGAAGCCAGCAGCAGCGCTCATCGGGCCCAGACCTCCGCGTCGGGGTGCAGGGGGACCGCGCCTTCAAAGATGGCGGCGTCCCCGGGGTCCGCCTGGACCTGCCAGCGGAGGAAGGCGAGGGCGGCGGCGTTGATCACCGGGTGCGCCTCCTGCCAGGGGATGAAGTCGGGGCCGCAGCCGTCGTCGCGGAAGGAGCCCGGGAGCAGCTCGCAGCCGTTGGCGAAGGTCTGGTGGCCGCCGGTGGGGAAGTGCAGGCGCCAGGCGGCGCCCGGAGGGAGCGCCTCCCAGAGGGGGGTCGCCTCGCTCTCCTCCCGCACCGAGCGATCCAGCGCCCCGGTCATGTGGAGCACCGGGACGGCGACCTCCCCCGCGCCGCCGCCTGCGAAGACCCGGGAGTTGCCCGGCGCCATCGGGATCGCCGCCTTGAAGCGAGGCTCCGCGAAGCCTGCCGCGTAGCGCGGCAGGGCCGCCTGGGTGTAGGCGCAGGGCGCCTCGTCCCCGAGGGCCGAGCAATCTGCCGCCAGCCCCTCGACATCAAAGCGCGCGCCGACCAGGGCCAGCGTCGTGTAGCCGCCGTAGCTGTGGCCGCTGATCGCCACCTGCTCCGGCTGGATCGCCCCGCGGAGCGGATCGTCCGCCGCCAGCCCCTCCAGCAGCAGATCGAGGGCCCTGGAGATGTCCTGGGGTCGCCACTCGAACATCGCGGGCGGGCGCGGGCCGGGGTCCAGGATCGTGTTGCCGGTGTGGGTCGGCGCCGCCACGATCCAGCCGTGGGAGGCGAAGAACTCCGTGAAGAAGTAGCTCTGCTCCGCGAACCCCATGTGCCCCATCGAGAAGACCAGGAGGGGGCGCGGCGGCCCCGAGGCCAGCGGCGCGTCTGCGAAGACGCCCGCGCGGCTCACGATGCGCGAGTAGCGGGCGGCCGGGCCGCGCGTGGCCCGCGTGGGATACCAGACCGAGACGGGCACGACCCGCTCCGCGTCGCTGCCTGCCGGGGTGTAGCGCGCCTCCAGCGTGCGGAAGCCGACCCCGTAGCGCCCTGGCGCGTAGACGCTCCACGGCGCCGCAGGGAGCGGCGCGTCGGTCAGGCCGTAGGGGTCCTCCTCTTCGGCGTCGGCGGCGGCGTCGGCGGCGTCGGCGTCGGCGGCAGCGGCGGCGTCCTCTTCTGCGGCGGCGTCCTCCTGGGCGTCGGGGAGCGAGGAGGTGTCCGCGGCGTCGGCGTCGGCGGTGTCTGTCGCAGGAGGGGTGTCCTCCGCGCCGCCGCAGGCGACAATGAGACAAATCAATAATGAAATCATGTATAATTTATGCACATTTATGCTCATCATGCCGCTACTCCGAGGCGACGCCATCCACGGCGATCCCGGCCAGGTCGAGGAGGACGCACGCGCTGACGGCGTTGCAGGCCTCTTCGGGGTCGGCCTCGGGGCGAGGGTCGCAGGGGTAGGGGTGTCCGTCAACGAGGCGCGCGTCGTAGCCGTAGTGGAAGCCTTCGATGAGGGGGATCAGCTCCTCGGCGGGCTGCTGGATGGCGTTGCCGAAGGCCGCGCAGATGGCTGGGCGGGCGGGGGAGAGGCAGGCCTCCTGGACGCTGAGGATGAGGTCGATGACGGCGTCGCGGCTGACGTAGCCTGCGACGAGGGCGGAGCCGCCGACGCCCGGGCCGTCGGCGCGGAGGTGGGCCGTGACCCGGGCGGCCTCGACGGGGAGGCGGAGCACCAGCGCGCCGAAGAGGGGGAGGCGGAGGAGGAAGCGCCGGGGGGCTGTCTCGACCCAGCCCTCCTCCAGCGGGGCGGGGGGGTAGGCGGTGCGGGGCGGGCGGGTCGGATCGTCCTCCTCGAAGGAGGCGCGGGCCAGGGTGTAGCCGGGGTCGGGGCCGCCGAGGCCGTCGAAGAAGCGCAGGGAGAGGGCTTCGACGTCGGCGGGGCGGGCCTCGGCCTCCCAGCCGAGGGCCTGGAGGATGAGGAGGAGCGGGATCTGACCGCTGCCGTCGGGGCGCAGGTACACGTCGAGCCCCCCGGCCAGGAGGGCGAGGTTGCCGAGGCCAGCGCCGAGGTTGGCGCCGAAGAGCTGGCAGCCGAGCTGGCGGCCCTCGGCGGCGTCGTCGGGGAAGCGCAGGCGGGTCACGCGGGCGGCGGGCCCCCAGGGGCCTTGCGCCGCCAGCGGGGCCTCCCAGTCGATCGGCGGCTCGGGGGGGGCGTCGGGGGCGACGTCGGGGGCGGCGTCGGGGGTGGACGATGCATCGGCGTCGGCGGCGTCGGGAGGCGCGGGGCTGACGTCTGCGGGCGCGTCCTCCTGGGCGGCGGCGTCGGCTTCATCCGGCGGCGGCGGCCCAGGAGGCGCGTCGTCGTCGCCGCAGGCCGCGAGCAGCCCCAGGAGGAGCGCGGCGCAGGCGAGGCGGCGGCGAGGGGAGGTGCAGCGGCGAGGCGGGTGGAGGTGTGTCATCGCGGCTCGGGGGTGGGCGGCGCGGGGTTGAGACGCGCGTGATGGAGACATCCTAGCACACCCCGCGCGGCAGAGAAGCCCTCAGACGCGCACCGAGGCCCAGCGGCCGCTGCGGTAGCGCCAGAGCACGCCGATCATCAGGACCACGCGGTAGCCGACCATCCCGCCCCAGAGGGCGTTCATGCCGTAGCCCAGCTCCACCGCCGCCAGCCAGGCCAGCGGCAGGAAGAGCCCCCACTGCGCGGCGACGTTGAGGATCAGCGCCGCCAGGGTGTCCCCGGCGCCCACCAGCACGTTGAGCAGCACGACGCCGATCCCGTCCAGCACCATCGCCGCCCCGAGGAGCTGGAGGGGCACGACGGCCAGCTCCAGGGTGGCGGGCTCCTCGATGAAGACGCCCAGCCAGAGGCGCGGCGCCAGCGCCAGCGCCAGGCCCACCAGCCCCATGACCCCGGAGCCCAGGGTCGCCACCTCCCAGCCCCAGCGCCGCGCATCGGCGGGCTCGCCGCGCCCGAGGGCCTGCCCCACCAGGCTCGCCCCGCCCAGCCCCAGCCCCAGCCCTGGCAGCACGCACACCAGGAGGAGGTTCACCAGCACGGTGCTGGCGGCCAGCGCCTCGGTGCTGATCGAGCCCGCGATGGAGAAGAAGACGACGAAGCCGCCCGCGTAGAGCGTCTGCTGCATCCCGGCGGGCAGGCTCAAGCGGATCACCCGCCGCGCCGCCTCCCCGAGCCCCTCACGCCGCAAGAAGCCCTCGCCGCGCGCCTGCCGCAGCGCCATCCCCACATAGAGGAGCGTCCCGACCGCGATGGAGATCGAGGTCGCGTACCCGGCCCCCACCGCGCCCAGGCGCGGGAAGCCGAACTCACCATAAATCAATACATAATCAAGTGAAATATTGACCGCGTGCATCACCACCAGCGTCGCCAGGTAGACCAGCGAGCGGTTGGTCCCGTTCCAGTAGCCCCGGAAGGAGAAGTTCGCGGAGACGAAGGGGATCGCCAGGAAGCGCGCCGCCAGGTAGCCGCCGCCCACCTCCACCACCGCCGGATCGTCGTTGAGCAGCCCCATCAGCGGCTCAGCCACAAACCACCCCACCGCCGTCAGCAGCGACCCCAACCCCAGCCCCAGGAGCAGCGCCGCGTTGAGCCCCATCGCCATATCCTCCCGACGCCCCTCCCCCAGCCGCCGCGAGGCCGTCGCCTGCACCCCCGCCCCGAGCCCCTGGAGGAACGCCACGCAGAGGAAGTTGGCGAAGCTGCCCAGCCCCACCGCCGCCAGCGCGACGTCCCCCTGGCTCCCCACGAACGCCGTGTCCACCAGGTTCAAGAGCGTCTGGCTCATCATCCCCAGCATGATCGGCACCGAGAGCGTCAAGATGCGCCGCAGCCGCGGCGCGCTCAAAAATCCATCCAAGCTCGACCTCCAGGCGCCCTCACACCGGGCGCCCCTTCCAGAGCGTGGGGCGCCCGCGGACGCCGCGCCACGCGCTCGTGACGATGATCCCCAACAAGACAAGCCCCCCCAGCGGGTGCAGCCACCCCGACCACGCCGGATCACCCAGCGCCGGGCGCTGGAGCGCCCGGCTGAGGACCATCAGCCCCCAGCACCCCGCGCCGAGCGCCACCCACCCGACCTCCCCAAGCGCCGCGCCGCACACCAGGAGCGCCGGCGGCAGCAGCGCCGTGAAGCCGACGAAGAGCGCCGCAGCCAGCGCCACCCCCAGCCGACCGCCCATCCCCGCGTAGAAGTTCTTGACCATCCCCAGCCAGAGCCCCCGCAGCGTCGTGTAGAGGCGCACCCGGAAGACCCCGGGGCCCAGCAGCATCGCCGCAGGCACGCCCGCCGCGCGCGCCGCCTCCGCCAGCCGGACGTCCTCCAGCACCTCACCGGCCACCGCCCGGTGGCCGCCGAGCTGATCGTAGGCCGCGCGGCGCGCCATGATGAGCTGCCCGTTGGCGAACACCGCAGGCGAGGCCGGGTCGTTGACCCGATCCAGCGGGTGCGCGCCGCGCACGAAGCCGCCCACCACCGGCAGCGCCACCCCCACCCAGAAGCCCTCCATCGCCCAGGTGCCCCAGACGCTCAGGAGGCCGACCTCCCGCGCCTCCAGCGCCGCCACCGCCGCCCGCACCGCCCACGGCGCCAGGCGCACGTCCGCGTCCACAAAGAGCAGCACCTCGCCTCGCGCCTGCTGCTGGGCCTGCCAGAGCGCCCAGGGCTTGCCCTTCCAGCCCGGCGCCAGCGGCGCGCCCTGCATGACCCGCAGCCGGGGGTCGCCCGCCCCGGCGGCCAGCGCCTCCTCCCCGGTGCCGTCGGTGGAGCTGTCGTCGATCACCAGCACCTCCAGCGCGCGGTAGTCCTGGGCCAGCGCGGCGGCCACCGCCGGGCCGATGTTCCCGGCCTCGTCCCGCGCGGGGATCATCAGCGACACCAGCGGCCCCTCCGGCGAGCCGCCCTCCTCCAGCCAGAAGCGGCGATCCCGGCGCGCGGCCCACGCCCCCAGCGCCATCAGCCCCCAGAGCCCCGTCGCCACCCCCAACACCCCCACCCCCGCCCACGACCACCACGTCATCCCCTCAACCCTCCTCGCCGCCCAGCACCCGGACGCTGCCCAGGCGCGCCTCCAGGAGCCGGTCGCTGGGCAGGCCCGCCGGGAGCCGCGCCACCGCGTGCTCCGAAGGCCCCAATATGGTCAGATCATTGGGGATCTCGCGCCCTGGATAGAAGCTCGCCCCCATCAGGAGCCGCGCCCGATGCCCCACCGCGCACCCCAGGAACGGGCTCCCCGAGTCCACCACCGCCCCCCGGTGCACCACCCGCACGTTCCCCGTCGGCTTGAAGTCCGCCAGCACCACCGCCCCGCCCGAGAACGCCCCGCGCCCCACCACCGAGAGCTGCACCCCCGGCACCCCGGTGTTCGCCCCCTCCATCAGCACCGAGCCCTGGAGCACCGCCGTCCGCGACACCACCGCCCCCGCCCCCAGCACCGAGGACTCCACGCACGCCAGATCCGACACCACCGCCCCGTCTCCCAGCCGCGCGTAGCGCACCACCGCGTTCGCCCCCACCCGCACCCCGTCCCCCAGCACCGACGCCTCCACCACCGCGCTGGGGTGGATGTCACACCCCCGACCGCGCTCCACGAGGCGCTGCATCACCTTGTATTTGTTGAAGCTCATCGCGCGCACCACCGCCCCGAGCAGCCGCCAGGGCTCCCGGCGCATCAAGCGCGCCCCCCAGCCCAGGAGCGTGAGCTGGTTGGCCCGCAAGAGGTGCATCCAGTGCTCGATCCGCAGCGCCGCGTCCTCCCCCAGCGGCACCTCCAGCCGCCCCTCCGGCAGCAGCGCCGGGTGGACGCGCACCTCCTGGGGCGTGTGCTCCACCGGCACGCGCTCCAGCGTCGCGCCATACCAGGCCCCGCCCGCCAGGATCGTCTCCCCGGGCGGCACCCAGGCCAGCGGGTAGCCCCACCACCCCTCCGCCGCACCGCAGAAGGTCTGGAGCGGCCGCGTGAACGCCAGGAGCGGCCCCTCCGGCAGCGCCAGCGCCCGGCGCTCGGGCGCCTGGGCCACCTGCGCGGCGAAGCGCCGCGCGAGCCCCGCCGTGATCCAGAGATCGTCGGCCAGCACCCAGGCCGGCCCGGTGACGGGCGTCGAAGGCGGCGCGGCGGTGACGTCGGCGCACCCCAGCGCCGCCAGCGCCTCCTCCGACCAGCTCCGCAGCGGGCGGTTGGCGATGGGCAGCGCGCCGACGGGATCGCCCCAGGGGCCGACCGCGCCGCCGACCGCGACGAGGTAGCCTCTCATGGCTGCTGGTAGAAGTCCGCGACCACCTTCTGCGCGCGCTGCCGCAAGGGACGCGGCGCCTGCGGCGCGTAGTTCACCACCAGGCCGGGGATCGTCCGCAGCTCGGCGGCGGCCAGCTCGCGGATCGCCTCGTCGCCGTGGTTGAGCGCCTCGACGAGCCAGCGGTGCCGCGGCTCGGCGGCGCTGCGGGCGTGCCAGCGCTCCCAGCGCCGCGCCGTGAAGCCGTGGTCGTCCAGCGCGATGGTGCAGAGGGCCCGGTGCGCCACCTCCTGGAGGCGGCGATGCCCGCCCTCCACCAGCGGCGCCAGGAGCGGCACCGACTCCACGTCCAGCAGCGCCCCGAGCGTCACGATGGCCTGCTCGCAGCGCCACGGGTCCGAGACGGCCCGCGCCTCCCGGCGCAGCCGCCCAAGCACCCCCGTCGAGGCCGCCGCGCTCCGCTGATGCCGCAGGATGCGGCGCGCGACGTCGCGCACCGTCCCGTCGCGATCAAAGACACGGTCAAAGATCAAGACAATGGCAGGGTCATACCTTACAAAATCAAAGAAGAAGGTCGCATAGAAGCGCACCTCGGCGCTGGGCATCCCCAGGAGGCCGACCAGCGCGGGCGCCGCCAGATCCCCGAAGCCCAGGAGGACCGCCAGGAGCGGCCCGTGCTCGGCGTAGGGGGGCAGGCTCTGGGCGGTGTGGGCGTAGCGATCCTGGCGCAGCGGGCCGGGGAAGCTCTCCAGCAGCGCGGGCAGCGCCGTGCCGCCGCTCGCCAGGAGGACCTGGCTCGCGCGCTCCACCTCGGCGGGGTTGGGCGAGGACAGGCGCTGCACCCAGGGGCGCCAGGAGTTGAGGGCGGCCATCGTCTCGGGATCGAAGCCGGGGAGGGGCTCGACTTCGAGGAGGGGCTCGACTTCCAGGAGGGGCTCCTCCTCAAGCAGCTCCAGCGGGATGTCGAGCAGGGCGGTCGCCTCGGCGGGAGGCTCGGGGTGGGCGGCGCGCACGGCCTCCAGGCGAGCCAGCGCCGCGAGATCCAGCTCCTGGGTAGCCGACTCCTCGACGACGTGGACGGCGGGGGGCGGCGCGGCGGCGGCAGCAGCGGGCTGCTGCGACGCCGCGAAGGCGGCCAGCGCGCCCAGGTCGAGGGGCTGGGTAGGCTCGCTCTCCAGCGCGTCCACCGACGCAGGGGCGGGCTCGGCCAGCGCCGGGGAGACGCGGATCTCGGGGGGCGCGGTGGCCGTTGGGCGCGGCGCGTCGGCCTCCAGGGTGGTCTTGAGCGGGAGGGGGACGTCCACCTCGGCGGTGGGCTCCGCCCCCAGGATCGGAGGCGGCTGGAGCGGCGCAGGCTCGGCGGGGGTCACCGCGAAGAGGCGACGGCCCGAGGGAGGCGTCACCTGGTAGGCGCGGCGACGCACGGGGGCGTCGGCGTCCGCGATCCGATGCAGGTTGCCGGTCTGGCGTGACGGGTTGGGAGCGGGCGCTGGATGCTCAGGAGCGGCGACTGCGTGGTCAGGAGCGGCGACTGTGTGGTCAGGAGCGGCGAGTGCATGATCAGGAGCGGCGAGTGCGTGGTCAGGAGCGGCGACTGCATGGTCAGGAGCGGCGACTGCATGGTCAGGAGCAGCGACGGCGTGATCAGGAGCAGCGACGGCGGGATCAGGGGCAGGCGCGGCGGGATCAGGGGCCGTGAACACGGGGGAGAGCGGCGAGGCGAGGAGGTGCTCTGCGAGGGTCGCGGCGAGGAGTTCGGCGGCGGCGATGTCGCCGCGCTCCAGGGCGGTGCGGAGGGCGTCGACCTGGGCGTGGAGGGCTTGATAGGCGGCGTGACCGCCGCCTGCGCCGGCCTCCAGCTCGACGAGGAGGGCGCGGATCTCTTCCAGGCGCTCGCGCTCCTCGTCGCTGGGGGGAAGCTCGGGGGTGGGGGCGTCGAAGGGGAGGAGCGGCGTGGCGAAGTCGCCGCTCAGGTTCCAGCCGCTGTCCAGCTCGTCGAGGAGGGAGAGGGCGTCGGGGGGGGGCTCCAGGGCGGGCGCGGGGGTGGAGCTGGGGAGCGCGCGGGCGGGGGCGAGGGCGCCGGGGAGGGGTCGCGTCTCGGGGGGTGGGGCGAGGGGTCGCGTCGGCGTGGCGCGGGAGGGCTCGGGGCGGGAGGCGACCTCGGGGCGGGAGGTGGCGCGCATCTCGGGTGCGGCGCTCCGCGCCAGGGGCGGCTCCGGGGTGGGGGCCGACACGGCGGGCAGCGCCGCGCCCGAGACGGGCTCGCCGTCGTCGTCGCGGCGGCGCCCGAAGTCCTGGGTGTGGCGGTGGCGCTCGGGGATGGCGGGGACG
Organism: Myxococcota bacterium; assembly: GCA_963169075.1. Taxonomy (GTDB): domain Bacteria; phylum Myxococcota_A; class Bradymonadia; order Bradymonadales; genus CAUJGC01. The sequence goes on along the minus strand of CAUJGC010000608.1, from coordinate 4,667 downwards.
CGGAGGCCCTCGGGGGGCAGCTCGTCGCGCTTGGAGAGCTTGATGATGCGCTCCAGGGTCGTCGTCACCTCGGTGATGGTGAGGAAGAGCGGCGCGAGGGCGTCGATGTCGATCTTGAGGCGCTCGTCGTCCAGCAGGAGCATGAGCCCGGCGCGGGGCCCGACGGGGATCGGCAGGAGGACGCAGTGCGGCGGCACCGAGACGTCGAGCTGCTCGTAGATCGTCTGGAGCGCCGCCTCGGAGGGGTGCCCCTTGAAGTAGGTCGCCCCGCGGCGGACCTCCTCCAGGGGGCCGCCGTCCTTGAGGGGCATCCGCACCTCGCGGACCTCGGCGGCGGTGCGACCCATCCCGGCGGCGCTGAAGCCCTGGAGGCGCTCCCGCGCGACCACCAGCAGCACCCGGCGCAGAGCGAAGTTCCCGGCGTAGCCCAGGAGCAGCTCCAGGGTGGTGTCGCGGCAGTAGAGCTCGCGGAGGAAGAGCGTCGCCTCCGTCTGGGACCAGCCGAAGCCCAGCTGACGCTCGCGGCGGTAGTCCGCCGCGCTCCGCAGCCCCTCAGGCGGAGCGCTCGCGGGCGGCGCCGCGCTGGCCTGCCCCGAGGCCTCGCCCAGCCCGACCTCCAGGGGGGCCTGCGCCAGCAGGCGCGCGAAGCGCTGCGACATCGGACGCCCGTAGAGGACCTGGAGGCACTGGGCGAAGCGGAACTCCGGCGCGATGCAGGGCGTGAAGGTGTAGCCGGTGATGTCCTTGAACTCCGCGATCAGGCGGGCCGAGAGCGGGTCCTCGACGAGCACCTCGGCGCTCTTGTCGGGGCGCAGGCGGAGGGGCATGAGGCGCAGGCGCTCCACCGTCTCGACGTCCAGCAGCCGCAGGGCGTCGGGGTCGATGGTCTGGAGCTGCGCCGGGGTCACCGCCGGGACGATCTTGGCGCGGGAGAGGTAGCGGAGCAGCGCCGGCTCGCGGATGAGCCCCATCTCCAGCAGGTTGGTCCCCAGCCGCCCGCCGTAGATCGACTGGCGCTGGAGCGCCTCCTCGATCTGCTCGGCCGAGACCACCCCATCCTCGATCAGCAACGCTGAAAACCTCTTGCCCATCGCAGACAGTCGCCTCGCGCCTCCCCTCATCACTTCCGCTGGAACCGTACCAGCGCCTGCGCTATCCGTCAACCGGACACCCGCGCCGCACCCGCTGGCGCCCCACCCCCAAGGAGCCCCGATGCCCCCGCTGATCCACGCCCTCCCCGCCGCCCGGCTCGCCGCCATCCGCCTCTTCGCCTTCGACTGCGACGGCGTCCTCACCGACGGCCGCGTCCAGGTCTCCGAGGACGGGGCGCAGGCCAAGACCTTCAGCGTCGTGGACGGCTACGGCCTCACCCTCCTCCGCGAGCGCGGCTTCCACCTGGCCTTGATCACCCGCGACCCCTCCCCGATCCCCCGGCACCGCGCCCAGCGCCTCCAGATCCCGCACATCTTCAGCGACGTGACGGAGAAGGGGGCCTGCCTCCGCGACCTGGCCGCCCGCCTCGGCCTCGCCGCCGAGGCCATCGCCTACATGGGCGACGACCTCCCCGACCTCCCCGCCTTCGAGGTCGCCGGGCTCACCATCGCCCCGCCCGACGCGCGGCGCGCCGTCCTCCAGCGCGCCCACGCCACCACCGAGGCCCTCCCCGGCTTCGGCGCCGTCCGCGAGGTCTGCGACGCGCTCCTGGCCGCCGCTCACCCCTGACCGACGCCCTCCGCCTGGTCCTGAGGCGTCTCCTCGCGCTGGGAGGCGCCGCCCTTCTCCCCCTCCACGCGCCCCACCTTCACGTTGCCCACGTCGTCGGGCTTGAGGACGCCCTTGCCGATGAGCAGCTCGACGATCTCGCGGTGCCGCTGCTCGTGCTCGTAGGGCATCGCGTCGTCCTCGCTGTCGTACTCGATGACGATGTCCTTCTTGCCCGTCTCCGTGTTGAACCTCAGATGAATCTTGATCTCTGCCGACATGCTCCACCTCGCTACGCCGCGTCGACCAGCCGACGCCGCCACGCACTCTAGCCCAACGCCTGCGCGGCGACCAGCCCTCCCGACGGCGCGGCGCCGACCTTGCCTTCTGCGCGACGGCTTGCTAACCACGCCCTGCTCGACGCGCCCGGCGCGCCCATACGCCACAGGCCCCACCCAGGACGCCCCGCCCATGACCGACCTCATCCCCTCCATCCTCTCCTGCGCGCTCTACATCCTCGTGCCCGCCGCCATCGCCGCCTCCTTGATCTTCGGCATCCATCGGATGCAGAAGGCGGCGCGCGCCGAGATCCGCGACGACTCCTGCGTCGCCTGCGAGGGCGCCGACCTCACCCCCCTCGGCCCGGGCGCCTACCGCTGCAACGCCTGCGGCTACGAAGGCGGCTCCGGCCTCCAGAAGATGAAGGACGACCAGCGCCGCGCCCAGATCGACGCCCTCTCCCCCGAGGCGCGACGCGCCGCGGGCCGCCGCGATCTCATCGAAGCACGCGACTACCTCAAGGCCGCCCAGAGCACCTTCGTCTCCGCCCGCTCCAGCGCCACCCACGACCTGATCGGGCTCGGCGGCGGCGACCGCGGGCAGACCAAGCAGGCCGAGCTGCTCCGCGCCCTCAGCGACGTCCAGCGCGCCCAGCGCCTCCTCCGCGACGCCGACCTCAAGCTCAACACCCAGGAGGCCGACCCCGACGCCGTACAGGACGACCTGAGCCCCCTCCTCTCCGCCGCCGACATCCACCTCGACGGCCTCGTGGCGGACTACGCCATCCTCAGCCGCATCCAGGAGGCCAGCGACGCCACCGACCGCCTCCTCGCCCGCGTCGAAGACCGGCTCCGCGCCCTCGGCGCGCCGATCCCCTGACCCGGACGCCTCAGCCCCCGGTGCCGTTGTTGCTCGTCCCGCCGGTCCCGTTGTTGCTCTCGCCGCCGGTGCCGTTGTTCGTCCCGTTGTTCGTCCCGTTGTTCTCGCCGCCGGTCGCCTCGCGGAGCGTGAAGCGGAGCGCGTCCACGTCGTAGCCCCCGGTGTCCATGTAGAGCCGCACCTCGTGCGGCCCGGCGCTCAGCTCCAGCGTCGCCTCCACCGGGCGATACATCCGGTAGCCTGCGTTGAAGGTGAAGATCATCGGGCCGGTGGCGTCCACGCCGTCCACCTCCAGGTGGACCTGCTTGTCGCCGTCGATGCCCGCGCCGATCAGCGCCGCCACGTCGTAGATCCCGGTCGTCTCCACCACCACGTCGAACGCCAGCCACTCCCCGGCGGCGATCCAGCCCACAAAGTGCCGGTTGCTGGCGTTGTCGTCGCGCCCCACATCCACCGCGTCGTCGCGGTAGGCGCCGCCGTTGTTCGACGCGTCGCTGTCAAAGAACCCCACCTCCGCGCCGCCGGCCTTGTACCACTCCGCCTCCACCACGCCGGGGATCGGGAAGGGGCCGCCGTCGTAGACGTCCACCGTCACCGCGCCGCTGTCGCTCAACCCGGCGGCGTCGGTGACCGTCAGCGTCACCGTGTACTCGCCAGGCGTCGCGTAGCGGTGGCTCACCCGCGCCCCGGCGTCCGCCGACGTCGCCCCGTCCCCGAAGTCCCAGTCCCACCGCACCACCGGGCTCTCCGGCCCCAACGAGCCGCTCCCGTCCAGCGCCACCTCCAGCGGCGGCAGGCCGCGCCGGGGGCTCGCGCTGACCACCGCCTCCGGCGGCACCTGACCGCCGCGCGTCACCCGCACCTGCGTCGTCGCGCTCCCGGAGTTGCCCCGATGGTCAAAAACAGTCAAGACAACATCATATACGCCCGTATTTTGATAGGTATGCCGCACCTCCGGCCCCGTGGCGCTGGAGCCGTCCCCGAAGTCCCAGCGGTGGATCGCGATGGACCCGTCCGGATCGCTGGAGGCCGCGCCGCTGAAGGTGACCGCCAGCGGCGCGTCGCCCTCCAGCGGCGACGCCTCCAGCGACGCCGTCGGCGCCTGCTCGCCGCCCTCCACCGTCACCGTCACCACGCGGGTCGCCGTGTCGGTGGCCCCGTCGTCGTCGGTCACCACCAGCTCCACCGTGTAGACCCCCGCCTCGGTGAAGACGTGCTTGAGGTTCTGCCCGGTGGCGACCTCCCCATCCCCCAGCGTCCACGCCCAGGACACCACGCTCCCGTCCGGATCGCGCGACCCCAGCGCGTCCAGCCGGACCTCCAGCGGGGCGTCGCCCTGCTGCGGCGTCGCCGTGAAGCTCGCCTCCGGACGCTGGTTCCCCGTCGAGGCGTTCGCGCCGCCGTCCGGCGTCTCGCCACCGCCACCCCCGCCGCCGCCACCGTCCTCACCGCAGCTCCACGCCGCCGCCACCACAAGCACCGCCCCCGCCCACACACGCCAACGCTCCATGCCCGCACCTCCCGACACACCCAGGCGACATCCCACACACCACCCACACCCTGACCTCCCAGGCGATGCGTGTCAACGAGCCCGTCGGGGCAACCCCCCCGGCCCCGTAACCTCCTGTTCGCTTCGCTCTCAGGAGGAACGGGGCCGGTCCCCCCCGTGACGGGGGGACACCGACGGGTCGCTGGGGGGACGGGTCGCTGGGGGGGACGGGTCGCTGGGGGGGACGGGTCGCTGGGGGGGACGGGTCGCGAGCGGTGGCGAGCGAGCGCAGCGAGCAGATGGCGAGCGAGCGCAGCGA
>CAUJGC010000607.1 GCA_963169075.1 Myxococcota bacterium | reverse complement strand
GGCGCCCGAACCACCCCTGAAGGGGGTGTGATCGGCGCCTCAGGCGCCCAGAGCATCCCCTCCCGGGGTGATTCCGGCGCCTGAGGCGCCCCGTGCGTACCCCTCCCCCAGCGACCCGTCGGTGTCCCCCCGTCACGGGGGGGACCGGCTGCGTTGCTCCTGCGAGCGAAGCGATGCAGGAGCTTACGCAGCCGGGGGGGTTGCCGTCACGGGGGGGACCGGCCCCGTTCGTCCTGTGAAGCGCAGCGGAGCAGGACGTTACGGGGCCGGGGGGGTTGCCGTTACGGGGCCGGGGGGGTCACCCGCCCCCCAAGCAGAGAGGCCCGACGCTGCAATCAGCGTCGGGCCGCTCGGTCCCCCGGCGGAGCGGATCACTTGCCAGCGGGACGGTTGTACTTGCGGTTGAAGCGCTCGACGCGGCCGGCGGTGTCGATGAGCTTCTGCTTGCCCGTGAAGAAGGGGTGGGTCGCGCTGCTGATCTCGACCGTGATGACGAAGTGCTCGACGCCGTCGATGTCGCGCTTCTCGGTGGAGGTCATGGTGGAGCGGGTGATGAACTCGTTCTTGCCGTCCACGAAGACGACGGGGTTCAGCTTGGGATGGATGCCATTCTTCATGGTGGGTCTCCGACGCGCGGTGTAGGTCACCTCCGGGGTGCCGCGCCGCGCGGTGATCATCTGGAAGGTCTGAGGCGCTGGACTCGCAGCGTGCGGCTCGACTGGACAAGGCGAACCGGGCGGTGATGGGTAGCACACCCCCAAGGCGAGGTCAAGCCTCTCGCCACGCCGCGGCGACCCTGCTAGGGTGCGTCTGTGGGGGGATGGGACGCACAGCGGAGAGTATGGGTATGTTGAGCCGTCGTCGCTTCATGGCCGGGCTGGGCGCCTCGTTGGTGGCCGCGCCGTTCTGTCAGCTCTTGAGCCCGGGCCAGGCGCGGGCGGAGGGGGGGCGGGCGCGTCGCCTGCTGATCTTCTTCAGCCCCAACGGGACGATCCATCGCTTCTGGCGCCCGGAGGGAGAGGGGAGGGGCTTCACGATCCCGGAGGGCTCGATCCTGGCGCCGCTGATCCCGTGGCGGGATCGCCTCCTGGTGCTGGACGGGCTGGACTTCTGGACGGGGGACAACCACGAGGGCGGGATGGCCGCCATGCTGACCAACGGCGGCGGCGGCAGCACCGAGACCCGGGGGATGTCGCTGGATCAGTACGTCGCCTCCCGGCTGGGGGCGCAGGACCGCTTCCCGAGCGTGGAGCTGGGCATCCTGACGGACATCTGGGGCGGCGGCACCCAGACGCGGATGGCGTATGCGGGGCCCGGGCAGCTCGTCCACCCGGACGCGGACCCGCGCCGGGCGTTTGAGCGCCTCTTCGCGTCGCTCACAGGCGACGAGGCGTCCCAGGCGCGCCTCCGCGCCCGCCGCCAGAGCGTGCTGGATCTGATCCGGGACGAGGTGGGGGATCTCCACCGCCGGGTCGGACGCGCGGAGCAGCTCAAGCTGGAGGCCCACCTGGAGGCGCTGCGGGGCGTGGAGCAGAGCCTCTTCTCGGACGTGAGCTGCCCCATCCCGACGGCGCCGGAGCAGCTCAACAAGGACGACAACGCCAACGTGCCCCAGCTCACCCGCGACCAGATCGACCTGGCGGTCCTGGCGCTGGCCTGCGGGATGACGCGGGTGGCGAGCGTGCAGCTCTCCCACACGGTGAGCCCGGTGGTCTTCTCCTGGGTGGGCAACACCGAGGGGCACCACTCCCTCTCCCACACCGACGACAACAACGCCCACAACCTGGAGCACTTCGTGAACGCGGAGCGCTGGTGCGCGTCGATGTTCGCCTACCTGCTGGAGCGCCTGGACGCCACGCCGGAGGCCGACGGCGACGGGACGCTCCTGGACAACACGGTGGTCCTCTGGGCCAAGGAGCTTGGGGACAGCCGGGCCCACGTCTGCGACTCGGTGCCCTTCGTGCTGGCGGGGCGGGCGGGCGGCGCCTTCTCGCCGGGGCGCTACCTCAAGCTGGGGGGGCGCTCGCACGCGCACCTGCTGGTGTCGGTGTGTGAGGCGCTGGGCCTCACCAACCAGACCTTCGGGGACCCCAGCACCGGGAGCGGCGGGCTCTCGGAGCTGGCTTGAGCGGAGGTCGGGCGATGCGCGAGCGGGTGATCGGGCAGGTGTGGGCCGCGGCGCTGGTGATCCTGGCGCTGGGCGGCTGCGGCGCGGACGAGGAGGCTGGGCCGGGCGCAGGGGAGGGGAGCGGCGCCAACAGCGGGAGCGGCGCCAACAGCGGCGCGCCGGGGGCGTGCCTGAGCCATGAGGACTTCTTTCAGGAGCGGGCCTGGCCGCTCCTGGCCTCCCGGTGCAGCGGCTGCCACACGGCGGGCGGGCTGGCGGGCGGGACGCGGATGACCTTCGTGGGGAGCGACCAGCCGGGCTGGCAGGCGCGCAACCTGGCGGCGGTGCAGGCGGTGGTGGACGCGGCGGAGGGCGGGACGCCGCTCCTCCTCTTGAAGCCGTCGGGAGAGCACCCGGCGGGGCACGGCGGCGGGACGATCTTCGCGCCGGGGACGGCGCACTACGATCTCCTGGCGCAGCTGGCGGGCCGCTTGAGCGGCGAGCTGGACGCGTGCGGTCGCGGCGAGGACGGGGAGCCGGCGTCGGGGGTCTGCGGGGAGCTGAAGCCGGGGGCGCGGGTGCTGCGCCGCCTGACCCACGCGGAGTACGCCCAGACGCTCCAGGATCTCCTCTTGATCGAGGAGGACGTGAGCGGGGCGCTGACCCCAGGCGAGGTGGTGGAGGGGTACGACAACCCGGTGTCGCTGGGGGTGTCTACGCTGCTGGCGGATCAGTACCGGGATCTGGCGGAGCGGCTGGGGCGGGACGTGGCGCTGGCGCCGCTCCTGCCCTGCGCGCCCTCGGGGGATGGCGCGAGCTGCGCGCGGCGCTTCATCGCAGCCTTCGGCCTCAAGGCGTTCCGCCGCCCGCTCACCGAGGAGGACGTGGAGCGCTACCTCGCCATCTACGCGCTGGCGGCGGAGGAGGGCTTCGAGGCGGGGGTGCGCTGGGTGATCACGGCGATGCTCCAGTCGCCGCACCTGCTCTACCGGGCGGAGCTGGGGCGCCGGGAGGGGGACGCCTTCCGCCTGACCGCGTGGGAGATCGCGTCGGAGCTCTCCTACCTCTTCTGGGGCACGATGCCGGACGAGGCGCTGCGGGAGGCCGCCGCCAGCGGCAGGCTCTACGAGCCCGCCGAGATCGAGGCCCAGGCGCAGCGCCTCCTGGCGGACCCGCGCAGCGAGCGGGTCTTGCGGCGCTTCGCGTCTCAGTGGCTCGGGATCGACCGCCTGCCGCATGTGACGCGGGACGCGGCCCTCTACCCGGCGCTGACCCCGGCGATCCGCCAGGCGATGGCGGAGGAGACGACCCGCCTCTTGAGCGAGCTGTGGCGCGGCGAGGGGACGCTGGCGGAGCTGCTGACGTCGGACCACACCTGGCTGAGCCCGGAGCTGGCGGCCTACTACGGCCTCCCGGCGGGGGAGGGCCCGGCGGAGCCGGGCGGCTGGCGCCGGGTCGCGCTGGCGGGGACGCCCTACGGCGGGCTCTTGACCCAGGGGAGCGTGATGACGACCCACGCGCTGCCCACCTCCTCCTCACCGATCCACCGCGGCCGCTTCGTGCGGGAGCGCCTGCTCTGCCAGCCCCTCCCGCCGCCGCCCTCCAACCTGGACACGGCGCCGCCGCCGGTGGACCCGACGCTGACCACCCGCGAGCGCTACGCCCGCCACGCCAGCGAGGCGGCCTGCAAGGGGTGCCACGACCTGATCGATCCCATCGGGTTCGCGCTGGAGCACTACGACGGCGACGGGCGCTGGCGCGCCGACGACGGGGGCCTGCCCATCGACGCGCGGGGCGCGATCCTGAACTCGGCCTCCAGCGACGGCGACTTTGAAGGGGCGTCGGGGCTCTCGGCCCACCTGGCCGCCAGCGACGACGTGGCCGCGTGCTACACCGAGCAGTGGGTGCGCTTCGGGTTTGGCGTGAGCGAGACGCTGCCGCTGGACTGCTACGTGGACGCGCTGGGCGGCGGCGCGGCCTCGCCTACCTTGAGCGGCCCGGCGGTGGGCTTGATCCAGACGGCCCACTTCCTCCGGCGCCTGGGCGGCGCGGGCGAGCTGGACGCGCCGGGCGCGGAGATCCTGCCGCTCCCCGGCGAAGCGCCCGATCCCGATCCGGACCCTGATCCCGATCCCGACCCCGATCCCGATCCTGATCCTGATCCCGATCCCGATCCCGACGGGGACGCCGCCTTCGAGCTGGTCGAGCAGAGCCGCTGGCAGACGGGCTACTGCGCCGACGGCCACGTCACCAACCGGGGCGCGACCCCCTGGACGTGGACGGTCACGCTGGACGTGGAGGGGACGCTGGTCAACGTCTGGAACGCCCAGGCCAGCGCCACCCAGGGCCGCGTCACCTTCGTCGGAGAGCATTACAACGCCGAGATCGCCCCGGAGCAGACCGCCTCCTTCGGCTTCTGCGCCAGCCTCCCTTGACGCTCCAGGCGAGGCTCTCTAGCATCAGCGGGCAGGGAGCCTGTCCCACCCCGCACAGCTCAGGGAGGCCGGAGGATGCACGCGCCAGCGAGGGCACGGGCGCAGCGTAGGAGCCTGGGCGTGATGACGCTCATCGCGCTGGCGGTGGCCTGCGCCGATGCCACCGCGCCGCCTGACGCCGACGCCGGGCTGGAGGACGCCAGCGCGCCGGACGCCGCCCCCGACACCGCAGCCTCCGACGACAGCGCCCCCCCCGACGCCCCACCCGACGCCGACTCCTCCGCCTGCGAGGAAGACCTCGCGGAGCCCGACGACAGCCCCGCCCAGGCGACGGCGCTCACGCCGGGGAGCGTCGGCTGGTGGAGCCTCTGCCCGGGGGACGTCGACCACCGCCGCCTGGCCCTGGCCGCAGGCGAGCGCCTGGAGGTGCGGGTCGAAGCCGAGGCCCCCGACGGGGCCCTGGCCTTGCACCTCCTCGCGCCTGACGGGCGCCCGCTGGCGCGGGACACCCTGCGCGGCGGCGGCGCCGTCGTCAGCACCGTCGCCTTCGGTGACGTGCTGGTGCGCGTCCGCAGCGCCGCTGCCGCGCGCCTCGACTACACCCTGGAGGCGGAGGTCACCGCCGCCGAGGCCGCCTGCGAGGGCGACGACGAGCCCGATGACAGCCCTGCCCAGGCGCGGCCGCTCGTAGACGGCGCCGCCCGCGTCGCCTGCGGCGATGACGTGGACTGGGTGCAGCTCCCGGTGGGCGGCCAGAGCGTCACGGTGGCGACCCTGGAGGCCGCGACCCCTGGCCTCCGCCTGACCCTCCTGGACGAGTCCGGGCAGCTCGAGCTGGACCGGGATCAGCGCAGCGACGCCTCGCTGGCGGTGACCGCGCTGGCCGAGGCGCCGCGCCTCCTCCTCCTCCGCGTCGAGAACCCCTACCCGGCGCCCATCCCCTACGCGCTCCATGCTGCGCCGCCGCCCATCGCCTGCCGCGACGCGCTGGACCCCAACGCAGGTCCGACCGACGCGACCCCGCTGGGGCAGGGCGCGACCCGCGGCCTGGAGCTCTGCGGCGCCCAGGAGGACTGGTTCTCGGTCGCGGTGGCCCCGCAGGAGACGCTCCGCGTCGTCGCCACCCTGGAGGGCAACGCCGCCCCCCTGGTCGGCCTGGAGGTCCGGGACGCCGACGGCCAGCGCCTGGCCTGGGGCGCCGCGGGCGTGCGGAGCACCGCCCTGACCTGGCGCGCTCCGCGCGCCCAGACCGTCTACCTCCGCGCCTGGCTCCTGGACGGCGAGTGGACCCGCTACGGCCTGGAGCTGCTCCTGGATCGCGCGGTGGAGCCCCTGGAGTGCGCCGACGCCTGGGAGCCCAGCTCCCCCGAGGCTCCCGTCCTCCTCCCCGAAGGGGACCTCTTCCGCGCCGTGGTCTGCCCAGGCGAGGAGGACGGCTACCTCCTCCCCGTCGAGGTCCCCGGCAGCCTCCTGCGCGTCGTCACCAGCCGCGACCCGCTCTTCGGCCTCGCCTCCTTCGCCCTCCTCGACCCCGGCGGGCGCGAGGTCGCGCGGACCCCCGGCGTCGCCACCACCGAGAGCCTGGAGGTCCTCGCGACAGTGGCTGGACCCTGGACCCTGCGGGCCTGGCTCGCCCACGGCGACACCACCGCCTACGAGGGGCGCTGGACCCTCCTCGCCCCCCCGCGCTGCGCGGACGACCCCCACGAGCCCAACGACGCCCCCGGCGACGCGCCGCCCCTCGACGCCCGCGTCGAGGGCGTCCTCTGCCCCGGCGACGTCGATCGCTTCGCCCTGGACCTGGCGACCCCCTGGACCGCCGTCACCCTGGACGTCGCCCACCCAGGGGCCTTCGGCGCCCTGGAGCTGACCCTCACCGACCCGGAGGGCACCGCGCAGGGCGCCCTCACCCTGCCCGCCAGCGGACGCCTGGAGGTCACGCTCCCCCGAGCGGGCCGCTACCTCGTCAACCTCCGCCTGGCCGAAGACGCTACCGCCGCCGCCTACAGCCTCCAGGCGTCGCTTCAGGACCGCCGCGCCTGCCTCGACGCCGACGAGCCCAACGACACGCTGGAGCACGCCACCCCGCTCCTCTTCGGGGCGCGCCCGGCCCTGACCCTCTGCCCCGACCTCGACCCCATCGACCGCTACACCCTCCAGGTCGCCGCTGGGGATCGCGTGGACATCGAGGCGGGCTTCGACGTCCAGCGCGGCGATCTGGAGCTGGTCCTGGCCGACGCGACCCTCCAGACGGTCGCCTCCTCCCGCCCCACGCGCCTCCCCCGCGCCCTCACCTACACCGCCCCGCGCGACGGGACCCTCCACCTTCAGGTCCGCCACCTCCGCGGCGCCCTCCTCCCCTACACCCTCTACGCCACCCTCACCCCCGACGCCCTCCCGGGCTGCGACGACGATCCCGCCGAGGAGGACGACACCCCCGCCCTCGCCAGGCACGTCGCGCCAGGGCGCTACACCGGCGTCGCCTGCCCGCAGGACCCCGATCTCCTCGGCGTCTTCGTCCCCGCAGGCCAGACGCTCTACGCCCACCTCATCGGCCCGCCTCAGGTAGAGCTGGCCCTGGACCTCTTCGACAGCGACGGCGAGACGCTCCTCGCCTCGGCGGCCCTCCCCGCAGGCGACGAGCGCGCCGCGGCCTACGCCCCCCGGGCCGACACCCGCTTTGTCCGCGTCCGCGCCCTCGGCGCCCAGGCCGGCGCCTACCAGCTCGACTTGAGCGTCGGACCCGACCTCAACGCCCCCTGCTTCGACCGCATGGAGCCCAACAACACCCCCCAGACCGCCGCGCCCCTCGCGCCGGGCACGCTGACGGCCCTCGACCTCTGCCCCGGCGGCGTAGACCGCGAAGACTGGTTCGCCCTCCCCCTGGAGCTGGGGCAGCGCCTCCAGATCGAGGCCCGCTTCAACCCCCGCGACGCCGATCTCGACCTCAAGCTCTACGCCCCAGACGGCACCCAGCGCGCCGCCTCCACCTCCGCCACCTCAAGCGAGGAGCGCGTCCAGATCGTCGCCACCCAGCCCGGCGTCTGGCTCCTCCAGGTCTACCACTTCCGCGGCGACGTCGCCTCCTACACCCTCCACACCACCCTCGACGACGCCGCGCTCCCACCCTGCGTCGAGGACCCCTTCGAAGACGACGACGCCCCCGCTCAGGCGCGGCGCGCACAGCCAGGGCTGGCGCTCCAGGGGCAGATATGCTTTGCTGATGAAGACTGGGTGGTCTTCACCGCGCCCCAGGGGGCGACCCTCCACGCCCAGCTCACCTCCGACCTCACCCAGGGCGACCTCAACCTCTACCTCTGGTCCCCAGACCTCTCCACACGCCTCGCCGCGGCCGAGAGCACCTGGCAAGACATAGAGCGCCTCACCGCTGTCCTCCCCGAAGAGGGCGCCTACTACCTCCAGATCAACCCCGCCGGAGCCTCCCAAGGCCCCTGGAGCCTCACCTGGACCCTGGATCCGCCCCACGAATGAACGCTCCCCGCACCCTCTCCCCCCTCCTCCTCCTCGCGCTCCTCCTCCTCGCCGCCTGCGCCGCCGAGCCCCCAGCCGACGAAGACGACGGCCTCTCCGAAGGCGCCCCCTGCTTCGGCTCCCAGGAGTGCGCCGAAGACCTCTCCTGCGTCTACACCTCCCCCCTCACCGGCAACACCTGCGCCCGCGCCTGCGCCGCAGACACCGAGTGCGGCCCAGACGCCTCCTGCACCCGCGTCAGCGGCGGCTCCTGGTGTGTCCCGGACTCCAGCTCCAACAATAGCGATCAAAACAACAGTCAAAACAACAATAGTTTAAACAACAATCCAGACAATAACCCCAACAACAGCGCCGCCAACAACAACCCGGCCAACAACAACCCGGCCAACAACAGCCCGGCCAACAACAGCCCCGCCAATAACAACCCCGCCAACAACGACCCGGGGCCCTGCACTGGCGACGACGCCTGCGCCGAGGGTGAGATCTGCGAGGCCGGCGCCTGCGCCCCGGGCTGCCGCACCGACGACGCCTGCGCCGCGGGCGAGCGCTGCGAGGACACCGCCTGCGTCCTCATCCCCACCTGCCCTGACGATCCCCAGGAGCCCAACAACACCCCGGCGGAGGCCACCCGCCTCACCGGCGCCAACACCCCGGGCGCCGCCTGCGCCGGCGACGAGGACTGGTTCACCTTCGACGCCCCGGCGGGCTACGCCGTCACCTTCGCGCTGGCCTTCCAGCACGCCGAGGGCGACCTCGGCCTGGCGATCTTCGCCAGCGACGGCACCACCCGCCTGGGCGCCGCGGACGGTCAGGCGAACACCGAGACGGTGACCTTCACGGCGCCGGGCGGCGCCCTCCTCGCGCGGGTCACCACCCGCGCCGCCGAAGGCGGCTCGGCCTACACCCTCCGCGCCTCGGCGGTCGCGCCTCCCCTGGACCTCTGCAACGACCGCTTCGAGCCCAACGACACGCGCGCCGCCGCCGTCCAGATCGAGCCCGGCGACCTCTCCGAGATCGGCGTCTGCGCCGACGACCGCGAGGACTGGTATCGCGTGGACCTGGAGGCCCTCGACACCCTCCGCGTCACCCTCGCCTTCAGCGACGCCGAGAGCGACATCGACCTCCGCATCGAGGACGCCACCGCCAACACCCTCGACTCCTCCGCAGGCGTCACCGACAGCGAGGAGGTCGAAGCCCAGCTCCGCCAGGCGGGCCCCGTCTACATCCGCGTCTACAACTACGGCGGCGACCAGGCCGCCTACACCATGCGCGTCGAGCTGGAGCCCGGCCCCGAGCCCCCCGCCTGCGGCGACGACCCCTTCGAGCCCAACAACACCCCGCTCCTGGCCTCCGCCGCCGACACCGGGAGCTTCGCGGACGCCATCGCCTGCCCCGACGACGAGGACTGGTTCCTCGTCATCCCCGACGAGCCTGGGGTCACGATCACCGCCACGGCGACCTTTGACGCGACCTTCGGAGACGTCGATCTGGAGCTGATCGACAGCGACGCCGCCACGGTCCTCGACGCCACCGCAGGCGCGGGCTCGTCCGTCTCGGTGGAGGGCGTCGCCTCCTCCCAGGCGCCCCTCTATGTCCGGGCCCAGCTCGGAGACGGCGTCGCCGCCAGCTACGACCTCCAGATCACCCAGCGCGTCGCTCCCAACTGCAACGACATCTTCGAGCCCAACAACAGCCTCGCCACCGCCACCGCCATCACGCCGGGGGTCTGGGAGCGGCTGGCGGTCTGCCCCTCGGCGGACACCAACGACTACTACACCATCAACGCCCGGGGCGGCGTCCCGCTGACCGTCAACCTCTACTTCTCGGACGCCATCGCGGACATCGATCTGGCGCTGCTGGACTCCAGCGGGGCGACGCTGCGCTCCTCGACCTCCGGCTCGGACGACGAGAGCATCACCTACACGCCCCCCGCCGACGCCTTCCTCACCCTCCGCGTCTACCACTTCAGCGGCCAGCCCAACAGCTACACCCTGGACATCCAGGGCGAGACCTTCGACTTCGACTGCTTCCAGGCAGACGTGGAGCCCAACAACACCACCGCCGAGGCCACCCCGGTCGTCGCGGGGCAGCACAGCGGCAGCCTCTGCCCGGGCGACACGGACCTCTACGCGCTGGAGGCCTTCGCAGGGGATCAGCTCAGCGTCACGCTGGAGCATGTGGACGGCGAGGGCGATCTGAGCCTGGCGCTCTTGAGCGGCTCGGGGGCGGTGCTCCGCTCGGTGGACACCACCAGCGCCACCGAGCGCCTCACCTGGCGCTTCGACCAGGACACCACCGCCTACCTCCGCGTCCAGGCCCGCGCCCCGCTCAACCCCTTCTACAACCTCAACATCGAGCTGCGCCCGCCCACCCCCGGAGACCCCTGCTTCGACCGCTTCGAGGTCAACAACACCCCCGAGGCGGCCACCCCCATCGCCGCAGGCGAAGAGCTGGACCTGGACCTCTGCGCGGACGGCGATGACGACGACTACTTCATCATCCACCTCACCGCGGGGCAGGTCATCACCGTGGAGCTGCGCTTCTCTGACGCGGCGGCTGACCTCGACCTCGCCTTGCGGCGAGCGGGCAGCACCAGCAACCTCGTCTCCTCGACCTCCACCACCGACGACGAGCGCATCACCTGGACCGCCGACGTGGAGGGCGACTACCTCATCCGCGCCTACCTCTACAACAACTCCGGCGACAGCCCCTACGATCTGGTGATCACGGTGCAGTGACCCCCCCGGCTGCGTAAGCTCCTGCTTCGCTGCGCTCGCTGGAGCACCGCCGCCGGTCCCCCCCGAGACGGGGGGTCACCGACATGATCCACGCTCGCCAGTTGCTCGCTCGCCACGCACACCACGAGCGCCACCCCCGCGCAGGGCAAG
>CAUJGC010000606.1 GCA_963169075.1 Myxococcota bacterium | reverse complement strand
CCCCCAGACACTCCAGCCCCAGCGCGTTCGCCGCGCAGGTGAAGAGGCTCTGGGTCATGAAGCCCAGATCCCCCCCGAAGCGAAACGGCCTCAAGAGCCCCGGAAAGACCCGTATCCGCTCCTCTGAGCCAGGAATACAGGAGATATCATCGTCCATCTGCGCGGTGGCCGCCGCCTCCTCCGCCGCCCAGGCCCCGCAGGCCCGCAGCAGCTCCACCTCCTCCTCCCGCAGCGCGCGACGATCCAGGCGCAGCAGGCGCAGCAGGCGCCACACCTGCCACGGCGTCAGGCCGTTGCGCAGATCCTTCAGGTAGTGCCCCTTGTCCAGATGCGACGCCCGCAGGTAGGTCCCCCGCAGCAGCTCCAGCGCCCGCGCCCCCGCACCCCACTGCGCCAGCCCCCAGAAGAGCCAGTCCTCCTCCAGCCCGAAGCACGTGGCCGCGTACACCGACGGGTAGCTCCCATAGGACACCTCCGCCCCCGACGCGAAGAGCCCCGCCTGGCTCAACGCCCGACGCGCCGCCACGCCGCCCCACCCCGGCAGCCCCACCGCCGACACCGCCCCCAGGAAGCGCCCCTGCGCCGCCGCCAGACGACCCCGCGCCGCGGCCTCCGAGGACGCCGCAGGCGCCGACGCCCGCTCCCCCAGCGCCACCCACCACCCCACACGCCCGCGCCCCGACCAGCGCAGCCGCCACTCACCGCCGCCCCACGCCGGCGCCTCCAGGCGCCACGCCGCCCCATCCTCGACCCCCAGGACCAGCCCGCCCCCGGGCCACCGCAGCGACGCCCCGTCCCACGTCCACCCCGGCGCCAGCGGCGTCATGTGATCCCGCAGCGCCACCCCCAGGATCACCTCCACCACCGCCTCCCCCACATCCAGCCAGCAGCGCAGCGCCGCGCCGCCGCCGTCCTCGACCGGGTCCGGCACCGCGCAGAGCGACGCCCCCGACGCCCACACCACGCGCCCCACCGGCGCGTCCTCCTCCACCCGGCGCCCCTCAGGCGCCGCACCGCCCACCTGCACCCCCAGGTGGACCCCCAGCGACGGCGAGCACCCCCGCGGCGCACCGCGCCCCGGATGCACCACCCACGACCCCCACACGTCCAGCCCGCACCGCCCCGCCTCCCCCGGCACCCCCAGGCTCGCCGCGTGCCGCGGCGCCTCCCATCGACGCGCCTCCTCGCCTGCAGACGTCCGCCCCGACACCTCACCCGCACACCCCGACACCCCCACCAGCCCCAGGATCGACGAGCGCACCCCAGGCAACCTCACCCGCACCCCCCGGACCGGCCCGCCCGACGCCCACCGCAGCCGCGCCACCACCTCACCCGCCACCACCCCCGCCCCCGACGACACCACCTCCGCGCCCAGGAGCGGCACACTCACCCACTCAAACCCTGTATTCACCTCTACAGAGTCTAATACAGTGATCCACGCCGCGATGGCGCGCGGCGCCCCCACCGACGCCACCCGCCCCAGCCGCAGCGCCACCCCCTCCTCAAGCGACGGCCCCTCGATCTCCAGCGCCGCCCCGTGGGCGATGTCCAGCACCGTCCACGGGTCCCCGTCGGCTCCCCAGGGCAGGAGCGGCTCGACCCGCTCCCCTCCAGGGAGGCGCAGCGCCACCCGCCAGGGCGGCTCCTCCTCAAAGCGCGGCGCTGCCGCCAGCACGCGCAGCCGCTCCACCCCGGCAGCGCCGCCCTCCCCGGCCGCCTGCTCCAGCGCGTAGCCCACCAGCGCCGCGCCCACCTCCACCTCCTGCGCCCCCTCCACCCCCGCCCCCTCGTAGAGCACCACCTCCCCACCGCCCTCCAGGAGCCCCAGCCCGCGCCAGCGGCGCGGCGCATACCCCGGTGACCAGCACACGCGCAGCGACGCCACCCGGCGCGCCCGACCCCACCGCACCTCCGCCCGATGCCCCTCCGGCGGCGCGTCCAGCGTCCGGGCGTCTCGCCACGCGTCACCCACCGGCCACGTCGGCCACGGCCAGCAGAGCGCCTCCAGCGGCGAAGGCCACGCAGGGGCGCGCAAGCTCAACGTCACCCCACCCTCACCAGTCACGTCAAACTCGGTATTCATGGCTTGAAGATCCTGTCTCGACGGGTTTCATGTTTCGTTTGCGCGCACGCGGCGCCTGCGAGGCGAGGGTAGCACAACCCCCCCGGGGCCGTAACGTCCTGCATCGCTGCGCTCGCAGGACGAACGCCCCTGGCCCCCCCCGTGACGGGGGGGCACCGACGGGGCGCGGGGAGGGGCGCGAGCGAGCCCCAGGCGAGCGCGGATCATGTCGGTGTCCCCCCGTCACGGGGGGGACCGGCCCCGTTCCGCCGACGAGCGGAGCGAAGTCGGCGGTTACGGAGCCGGGGGGGTTGCCCGTCACGGGGGGGTCACCGGACGTCCCCGGCGACAAAAAGTGACAGCCCCGTTGGAAATCTACCGTGGGTGCGTTACATTGGGGTCTGGCGCCTGCGGCGCCGTTCGATCTCAGCCTCCAGCCCCGAGCCGCGCTATGTCCACACCCGCCGCCACCTCTTCTCCCGCAATCGATGCGCGCCGCAGCGCGCCGAGCGTTGATGCCGAGCCGTCGCGCGGGGGGGCCAACCCGCCGCGCGGGGTCGTGATCACAGACTTTCCGCTGCGGGCGCCGCGCTTGAAGGGGCTGCTGCCGTGGATGGGGCGGACCTTCTTGAGCGCGACAGGCTGGACGCTGGTGGGCGGCGCGCCGGACGTGCCGCAGATGGTGCTGGTGGGCTACCCGCACACGTCCAACTGGGATCTGCCCTACATGCTGGCGTCGGGGTGGGGGATGGGGTTCTGGCCGAGCTGGTTCGGGAAGGACTCGCTCTTCAAGGGGCCCTTCGGCGGGATGATGCGCGCGCTCAAGGGGATCGGCGTGGACCGGGGGAGCGCCAACAACGTGGTGGAGCAGCTGGTGGGCTACTTCGCGCGGGAGCCTGAGCTGATGCTGATGGTGCCGGTGGAGGGGACGCGCTCGTACAAGGACCACTGGCGCTCGGGCTTCTACTACATCGCCCACGGCGCCCAGGTCCCCATCGCGCTGACGCACCTGGACTACAGCCGCAAGCGGACGGGCATCCAGGGCATGATCTACACCTCGGGGGATGTGCGCGCCGACATGGAGGCCATCCGCGCCCACTACGAGGCGATGGACGCTCGGGGGCGCTACCCCGACCTCGCCAACCCCATCCGCTTGAAGGACGAGGAGGCCGGGCGCGGCTGAGGCGACTGTTCAAGGTCTGCTGGACCTGCTAGAGTGCGCTGCGGCTGGACACGCTCTGGAGACGCTATGCACGCGCGCACACCTCGTCGTAAGATCCTGATCTCTCTTTGGATTGCATGCGCCTCGCTCGCCTGCGTGGACATCCCGGAGCCCACGCTCGGCGCGGTCGAGGTCGAGGGCAACAACCCCAACAACAACGCGACCCCGGCCAACAACGCCCCGACCAACAACACCGGGGCGTGCTTCGCCGCCGGCGCGACGGTCTGGTTCCGGGATCAGGACGGAGACACCTAAGGGAGCATCCTGGAGGTGGTCGCGGCCTGCGATCAGCCGCCGGGCTTTGTGGCGACCGGGGGGGACTGCGACGACAGCGCCGTGGAGGTCCACCCCGGGGTGGTGGATCGGTGCAACGGCCTCGACGACAACTGCGACGGCCGGGTGGACGAGCCCTCGGCAGACCTCTTGAAGACCTGCCCGCCGCTGGAGGGCGGGGAGCCCAGCGCGTGCACGCCGCAGGGCTGCCTCTACCGCTGCGATGACGGCTACGCCGACGAGGACGGGGAGCGCGAGGCGGCCCGCGCGTGCGGCTGCCTCCTGAGCGACGCGACGCGCGTGGTATCCCGACGGAGACAGCGACGGCTACGGGTCGCGCTATGCGACGCCCCTCGTCGCCTGCGCGGCCCGGCAGGCTTTGTGGACAACGCCGCCGACTGCGATGACAGCGACGCGTCCATCCAACCGGACGCCGCCGAGGTCTGCGACGGCCGCGACAACGACTGCGACGGCAGCATCAACGAGGACGACGGCGCGCTCCTGGGCTCCTGCCCCACCCTGAGCCACGCCACGCTGGTGCGCTGCGGCTCACAGACCACCGGCGAGTCCTACGATCTGGGCTGCGTCTACGCCTGCGCCGCGGGCTTTCAGGACACCAACAGCGATCTGCCGCGCGGCCATCTCTTCTACGATGACGCGTCGCCGGACCCAGCCACGCTCTACAGGAGCGACGGCTGCGAGTGCGCCAGCGGCGACGTCGTCACCTGGTACCGAGACATCGACGGGGACGGCTTCGGACGCCCGGAGAGCACGCGGCTCGCCTGCGAGCCGCCCGAGGGGTATGTGCGGGTCGGCAGCGATTGCAATGACAACAACCGGGATATCAACACGAACGCCGCAGAGGATTGTCACGATCAGACCGACAATGACTGCGACGGCTATGTAGACAACTGCTGCGACTGCCGCAACCCGATTGATGAGTGCGCGAACACGACGTGTTACCGTCCGGGGCGGAGCTGCAACGATCTGGCGCCGTGTGACGCGGGCTACGCCTGCCAGCGCAACCGCTGCGTCTGCGCCGATCTGGCGACCTGCGGCGTGCGGTGCGAGAGCGACGCCGAGTGCCAGGCCGAGACGCAGCAGTGCGACACGACGCGCGGGGTCTGCCGCCCGCTCCTCCCGTGCATCGCAGACAGCATGTGCGACGAGGGGGAGGTCTGCCGCTGCGACAACCCCTTTGGGGAGGGCGAGGTGACGCACCCTGCGCAGTGCAGCAGCTACACCGGCCGGGCGGCGACCTGCGCGGCGCCTCCGGCGCAGGGGGCGCGGGCGGTGGGGGAGAGCTGCAACGCCGACGCGGAGTGCTCGACGCTGCTCTGCGAGGGGGGGCTCTGCTTGCAGCCGTGCCAGCGCAACGCCGAGTGCGCGAGCGAGGAGCTGCGCTGCACGACGGGGAGCGGGAGCCGGCTGGGGTGCCGCGCGGCGAGCCCCTGCATGAGCTGCGACGGCGCCGATCAGCGGTGCCGCTACGGCTCCTGCCAGACCTTCGGGAGCGCGGGGCTCTGCGCGACGACCGCGGATTGCGAGGGGGGCGCGAGCTGCGTGGTGTCGAGGTTCCTCAGCCAGGGCGGCGACTCCTCCTGCTACCCGCTGCGGGATCGCTTCTCTGGCATGGCGGCGGCGTGCGAGGACGACGAGATCCTGGTCGGGGATTTCGAGGGGTATTGTCTGCGCTTTGGGGCGTGCTGGGAGAGCGCAGACTGCCCGGAGGGGTACACCTGCCGGGCGGGGATCTGCGCCGGGCGCCAGCTCGGCGCCTTCTGAATCGTGGTTCAGCGCCCGGCGCGCTCGACGCGGAGGGCGGAGCGGCCGTTGCCGAGTCGCTCGACGAGGATCTGGTCCTCGACGCGCTCGCGGAGGGCGTCGACGTGGCTGATGAGGCCGATCTGGAGGGCGGCCTCGCGCTGGAGCTGGCGGAGGGTGCCCATGGCGAGGTCGAGGGTCTCGTGGTCGAGGGTGCCGAAGCCTTCGTCGAGGAGGAGGGTCTCGACCTGCATCTCGACGCGTCGGAAGTCTGCGAGGGCGAGGGCGAGGGCGAGGGAGACGAGGAAGGTCTCGCCGCCGGAGAGGGTGGTGATGGGGCGCTCGGCGTCGGCCATCTCGCGGTCGCGGACGACGAAGTCGAGGAGGGGCTCCTCCTGGGCGCCGCGCGCGACGGCGAGGCGGTAGCGGGGCGCGAGGCGGTGGAGTCGGGCGTTGGCGCGGTTGACAAGCTCCTGGAGGTTGAGGCTCTGGGCGAAGCGTTGGAAGTGCTCGCCGCCGCTGCGTCCGATGAGGGCGTTGAGGGTGCTCCAGATGGCGAGGGTGCGGTTGGCGGCGTGGAGTCCGGCGTCGGCTTCGTCGGCGCGTGCGCGTGCGTCCTCCTGGGCGCGGAGCTGGGTGCGCTGGGCGCCGTAGCGCTCTGCGAGGTCGATGGCGGCGGCGGTGCGCTGATGGACCTCGTCATCGAGGGCGTCGAGGGGGATGGAGGCGAGGTCCCCGAGGTCGGGGCAGCGGGCGGCGTGCTCGTCGAGGTGGTGGAGGGCGACCTCGTGCGCGGCCTCGGCGCGTCCGAGGCGCTCGCGGGCGTCGCGGAGGGCGTCCGCGAGGTCGCGGCGGGTGTCTTCGTCGAGGAGTCGGGCGCGGAGGGTGTCGGCGTCGCGGAGGCCGAGCTGGGCCAAGGCGAGGCGGAGGGCCTCGGCGGCGTCCGCGAAGGTCTGGCGGGCGCGGTCGCGGGAGGCGAGGCGCTCTTCGTAGCGTGCGCGGGCGGCGGCGGTGGCCTCCTGGGCGGCGGCGAGGGTAGCGGCGGTGCTCTCGCGGTCGGCGCGGGCGTGGTCGCGGGCGCGCTCCAGGTCGGCCTGGAGCTGCTCCCAGGGGCGTCCCTGGAAGAGGGTCTCCAGCTCGCTCTGGAGGGTGTCGAGGTGTTCGGCGGCGGCCTGGCGGGCGCGGGCGGCCTCGTCGAGGCGGTGGGCGGCGCGCTGGAGGGCGGGCGCAGCGGCCAGGAGGGCGCGCTGGGCGGCGTCGGCGCGCTGGGCGGCGGCCTCAGCGGCGCGCTGGGCGGCGCGCCAGGCGTCGCGGTCCTGTCGGGCGAGGCGTAGGCTCTCCTCCAGGGCCTCGCGGGTGAGGTCGGCGGGTGGTGTGGGCAGGTCGGCGGCGAGGAGGGCGGCGGCGTCCTGGGCCTCACGCTGGAGGGTGTTGAGGTGTTCGGCGGCGTCCTGGGCGGCGCGGCGCAGGGCGTCCGCGCGCTCGTGGAGGGTGTCGGCGCGGCGGTGGATCTCGGCGGCGCCGGCTTCGGCTGCGCGGAGGTCTTCGCGAGCCTGGGCGGCGGCGTCGAGGCGCGCGGCGAGGTCGTCGAGGCGCGCCTGGAGGCGGAGGGCGTCGGCTTCGGCGGCGGCGAGCGCGGCGTCGGGGTCCTCCTGCGTGGGGGCAGGGAGGGCGTCGAGGTCGCGCCGCAGGTGGTCGAGGGCGCGGGTGCGCTCGTCGGCGGTGGCGTTGAGGCGGGTGGTGGCGCGCTCGAGGTCGCGTCGCTCGGCGGTGAGGGTCTTGATGTCCTCGCGGGTGCGCTCGTGGCGTCGGAGGAGGGCGTCGCGCTCGCGGCGGCGCTCCAGCTCCAGGGCGTCTACGCCGTCGGGGTCGTGGAGGAAGGGGTGTTCGGCGCTGCCGCAGAGGGGGCAGGGCTCATCGGCGCGCAGCTCGCGGCGGGCGTCGGCCAGGGCCAGCTCGCGGTCGAGGCGACGCAGGGCGCGGTCCTGGGCCTCGGCGGCGCTCTCCAGGCCCTCCAGCTCGCGCTCGGCGCTGACGAGGCGGGCGCGGGCGCGCTCCAGCTCGGCCTGCTGGGCCTCGTCCTCGCGGGCGGCGCGCTCCAGCTCGCGCTGGAGCTGGTCGCGGCGGGCGGCGACGCGGCAGGCGTCGCGGAGGCGCTCGGCGCGCTGGGCGGCGTCGTCGCGGAGGCGCTGGAGGGCGGCGCGGCGCTGCGGGGGGTCGGGTTGTCCGTCGAGGGCGTCGTCGAGCTGGTCGGCGGCGCGCTGGAGGCTGTCCTGGAGGGGTGCGAGGCGGCGCTGGGCGGCGTCGCGGGCGTCGGCGGCCTCCTGGGCGTCCCGCGCGGCGGCGTCGGCGGCGGCCTGGGCTGCGTTGAGGCGGTCCTGAGCCTGCGCAGCGCGGCCCCAGGAGGCGCTCAGGGCCTCCAGGCGGGCCTCCAGGCCCGCGAGGCGCTCGACGAGGTCTGCGGCGAAGGCGAGGCCCTCCAGGGCCTCCTGGGCGGCCTGGCGGGCCTCCTGAGCGGCCAGGGCCTCGGCTTCGGCGCGGCGCTGGGCGTCCTGGGCGGCGGCCTGGTCGCGCTCCTCGGCGGCGTGTCGGGCGGCGGCGTCGTCCAGGGCGGCGCGGGCCTGGGCGAGGTGGTGTTGGAGGGCGGCGGCGCGCTCCAGCTGGGGCCGGGCGCGGAGGAGCGCCGCCTCGGCCTCCTCCGCCGTCCGCGCGGCCTCCCGGCGCGCCTCGGCGCGCTCGGCCTCCAGGGCGAGGGCGGCGCTGAGGGCGGCCTCGGCGTCTGGCAGGGCGGCCTCGGCTTCACCGAGGCGCCCTGCGGCGCCCTCCAGCCCGGCGAGGAGGGGCTGAGCGTTGCGGCAGCGGGCGTCTTCGTCGAGGCGCTGCGCGTCGCGGGCGCGGGCCTGGAGGTGGAGTCGGGCGTCGGCCAGCTCGGCGTCGGCGGCGCGGCGCGCCTCCTCCAGCGCGGCGTGGCGGCGGAGCCAGTCGCGGCCGCGCTCGGCCTGGGCGGCGGCCTCCCTGGCGAGGCGGGCCTCGGCCTCCAGGGCGGCGCAGCCGACGCGCAGCGCCTCCTCTTCCTCGGGGGGGAGGAGGGCGATGGCGTCGCGCTGGGCCTGGAGGGTGCGGGCGGCGCTCTGGGCGTCGCGGAAGCGCTCCTGGGCGCGCTGGCCGAGGCGGCGGTAGAGGTCGGTGTTGGTCAGGCGCTCCAGGATGCGTGCCTTGTCGCCCTCCCCGGCGTGGAGGAAGGCGGCGAACTCGCCCTGGGCGAGGAGGACGCTGCGCTGGAAGTCCTCGACGCTGAGGCCGCGGAGGGCGAGGGCGAAGTGCTCCTCGAAGAACTTCTGGCGGTGGTCGCTGACGATGATCTCCTCGGTGCCGTCGGGGAGGATGCGCTGGAGGGTGCGGGTGGGGGGTTGGAGCTTGCCGTCGGCGCGGCCTCGGGCGCGTCGGCACTCCCAGATGGCGCGGTAGCGATCGCGCTCGCCGCCGGGGCGGCGGAGGCTGAACTCGACGCTGGCGGCGCAGTGGGCGGCGCCGAAGGACATGAGGAGGGCCGGGTCGGTGTCGGCGCGCCCGTGGCTCTGGTTGAGGCGGGGTGTGCGTCCGAAGAGGGCCACGCAGACGGCGTCCAGCAGGGTGGACTTGCCCGCGCCGGTGGGTCCGCTGATGAGGAAGATCGCGGCGCCGTCCAGGTCACGCTCGAAGTCGAGGGTGTGCTCCCCGTAGAGGGCGTTGAGGTTGACGAGCTTCAGCTTGTGCAGCTTCATAGCGTGAATACCTGGTTTGTCATGCTCAAGTTACTCGGACGGCTCCAGCTCGACGACCAGCGACGCGAAGGCGGCGCGGACCTCCTCGCTGGGCTCGACCTCGTGTCGGAGGCGGAAGAGGCGCTCGAAGACCGAGAGCGGGGTGAGGTCGGCCAGGGTGGGCGCGGGGGCGACCTCGGCGTCGGGGTCATCCCAGGGGGTGTCCCCGATGAGGGTCTCGCGGTAGCGGACGATGCGGGGGCGCTGGCCGCGCTCGAAGCGCTCCAGCGTCTCCTCCAGGCGATCCAGGCCGCCGTGGAGGGGCTCGGGGCTCTCGACCTCGACGTAGAGATAGGGGGTGAGGGGCGAGGCCCAGGTGAGGGCGGCGAGGTCCTCCAGGACGAGGTCCTGGGGTCCGCGCAGCTCCTGGATGGCGCGCCAGCAGGGCACCTCGACGGGGCGTGGGGTGAGCTTCGCGTCGGGCTGGGCGGGGTCGGTCTCCAGGAGGAGGACATAGCGGGCGCGGCGTGCCTCCAGGAGATCGGTCGGCACGGGGGAGCCGGCGTACCAGGCGTTGGCCTCGGGGATGGGGAACATCTGGTGGAGGTGGCCGAGGGCCACATAGGCGAAGCGGGGGTCGAAGATGGAGGGTGGGAGGCCGCCGAGGACCTCGATGAGGTGGATGGGGGTGTGGTAGGCCAGGGCGAGGCGGTCCTGGACGTTGTGGGGGAAGCAGGTCAGGTGGCCCATCCCCAGGAGGGGGACGCCGGGCCAGAGGGTCTGGGCCTCGTCGGCCAGGGTGCGGTAGAGGGCGGTGAAGCGCTGGACGAGGGAGGCGCGGATGGCCTCGGGCTCGACCTCGGCGGTGACGACGCCGAGGCGGGACTCGTGGACGTAGGGCGCGGCGGCGATGACGACCTCGACGGCGCCGCTGGCGCCGATGACGGGGCAGAGGCAGCGGGACCAGCTGGCCTCGTCGCCCCAGAGGGTGCCGACGACGTGGACCTGGATGGCGCGGAGGACGTCGCGTGGGGCCTCCAGGCGGGAGGGGGAGTCGTGGTTGCCGCCGGTGATCACGATCTGGCGCAGGTGCTCCAGGGAGGCGCACCGCGCGAGGAATTCGTAATACATACGCTGACTTCGCGCCGAGGGCTGCATGTGGTGGAACACGTCCCCGGCGTGGATGAGCACCTCGACCTGCTCGGCCTCCAGCGTCTCGATGAGCCACTCCAGGAAGCGGCGGTGCTCCTCGTCGCGGGGCGCCTGCTCGGCGCTCACGCCGAGGTGCCAGTCGGCGGTGTGCAGGATCTTCATTGCGGCTCCTCCTCGCGTCGCGGCCTCCGCGCGGGCTCCCATCACCCGCTGCGGAGCGGCAGCGGCGCATGGAGTAGCACAGCGCCGCCTTTTCATCCAGGCGATGGAGATGCTTCCTTGACCGCCGCGCGCCGTCTCATGATAACTTGAGCGCAGGGAGCACACCGCAGCCCGCCCAGCATCAAGCCGCACGCGAGGTCAGCCTTGGACTTCTACGCCCTCAACCTGCTCGGGACCCACAACCACACCACGGCGACCCATGACGACGCGGAGGCCAGCTACAAGCTCCTCCAGGGGGCTTTCCCGACGGATCTGGAGGGCTATGGCTACTTTACGTCCTGGGATCGGGCTGCGGGCGACAAGGAGGCGGCGCGCGGCGAGACGGTGCTGGCCTCCAGCTTCATCTCGAGCCCGGGGCGGGTCTTCCGGCTGGAGCTTGGGACGGGAGACGCGACGCACCCGGTGCGCGGGAGCCTGAAGACGCTGAACAACGCCGCGTGGTACCTGCGGGAGATGGCGCCGCACCTCTTCATCCGCGACGACGTGGCGGAGATGAGCGTCTTCGGGATCAGCAACCTCTCGAACGTGGCGCCGATGCCCTTCGGGCCAGTGGCAGACGGCTACCGGATGATCGTGGGCTGCGATCCGGTGATCCCCACCGAGATCAGCCCCAGGACGCTGACCGTGCACGGGCCGGTGGGGCATCGCCGGGAGTGGACGCCCTTCCTGGACGGCACGCTGCTGCCGATGACGATGACCAGCGGCCACCCCTTCTTCGACCCGAACGACGGGCCGACGGGCACGGTCTACATGCCCGATCTGCTGGTGCGGCCGCCGATCTCACCCTGGAGCCGGGTGGGCGCCTATCCGCGGCTGCGGACCTGGACGGGGAGCGGGGCGGTGGGGGGCCCCTTCTATCTGGTGAGCAACGGCAAGCTGGTCTTCTTCGAGGAGGCCTCGGCGCACCAGGTGGGCACGACGCGGGACTACGTGCTGCTGGCGCAGACGAACGTCTCCTTCGGGCTGGCGTCGCTGATCCTGCCCTTCCTGGCGCGCCTGACCCACGCGCTGAGCCCGGCGGCGGTGGACGAGGTGGTGGCGTGGGTCCAGAAGCACCTGGCGGAGTCCACGCAGCTGCCCTTCACGCGCCTCTTGATCATCCGCAAGGCGGATCTGCGCGAGGCGGCGCTCAAGAAGCGCGACAAGGTGCCGTGTCGGGAGGTGAAGTGGGAGTGGGAGACCTCGCACTTCCTCTGCGACTACGACAACCCGAACGGGCAGCTCACGGTTTTTGCGCAGCTCTCCATCGGCTTCGACGCGGGCAAGTCGATCCAGACCGGCGAGGCGCTCTTGAGCGGCCGGACGGTCTCGCCGCATTTGAACCAGGTCTTTGGAGCTGCAACCGACTTGCAGGTGGCGGCGCGCTACGACATCGACGCCAACCAGGCAGCCATCACGCGCTCCATCCTCACCCCGAGCCAGGACCCCGACGACCCCCGCTTCCTGCTGGGCGTCATGACCCAGATCCCGACGGCGCCGCTCTACTACCGACCGCTCGGGGCGGAGGCCTTCGACATCAACGGCATCGGGCGGGCGTGGAGCCACACCTTCTGGTGCTCCACGGGCTGGATGCCCAGCATGGAGAGCGAGGAGATCTTCGCCATCTACCGCGAGGCTCGCGTCACCGAGCCGCTCCAGCAGGGCAAGCCTCCCCAGCGCTACATCCCCGAGGAGCGCTTCCTCAAGCGGAGCCAGGACCCGGCCAACACGGCGACCCTCTGGCGCCTGGACCGGGAGATGCAGCTCGACCTGAAGCGCGACGTCTGGAAGTGGCCTGCGGGCTGGGTGGCCTCGGCGCCCTTCTTCGCGCCGCGGGCCGGGGCGACCTCCATGGAGGACGGCTACTTGATCAGCCTGGTGAGCCCCCCGGTGGCCGGGGCCAGCATGGAGGTGTGGATCTTCGACGCGGGGCGCCCGCTGGCGGAGGGCCCCGTCTGCACCCTCACCCCGGACGCCGAGCTGCCGCTGCGGATCGGCTACCCGCTGCACAGCACCTGGATGGATCGGGCGGCGGTGGACGGCTGGCAGCCGCCTGCCTACAAGGTCCCGCTGGTGGAGCCGCACCGCGTCCTCTCGCTGCTGGACGTCGGTTTCATCGCCACGAGCTACGCTTGCAGCGTCCTCCGCAGCCGCCTGGTCGAGCTGCGCAACTGCTTCATGTGACCCGGAGCCCCCATGACCTCTCTCGACGCGAGCGCCCGACGCCTCCAGCCTGGCGACCTCATCAGCGACCGCTACCGCGTGGAGCGCTACGTCGCGGAGGGAGGCATGGGACAGATTTACAAGGCGATTGATCTCACACTTCAGACGCCCGTCGCGGTCAAGCTCCTCCACGGCGACAGCGCCCCGCTGGAGGAGCGCCTCCGCTTCCACCAGGAGGCCCGCGCCCTCCTCGCCATCCAGCACCCCAACGTCGCGCGCGTGCTCGGCGTGGACGAGATCGACGCCGACCCGTGCCTCATCATGGAGTGGCTTGAGGGCCAGACGCTGGCGGAGCGGCTCCAGACCCAGCGCCCGGGGCTCCACCGGGCCGTGGACATCGCCCTCGACATCGCCCGCGCCCTGGAGTGCGCCCACGCGGGGGGCATCGTCCACCGGGACGTCAAGCCCTCCAACGTCATGGTCCCCGACGCGGAGAGCGGCCTGGAGGTCAAGCTCCTCGACTTCGGCATCGCCCACCTCCACGACACGGTGCTGGACGACGCGAACAAGATGCTGGGGACGCTCCTCTACATGGCCCCCGAGCAGCTCGGCGCCATCCAGGCGCGGGTGGACGCCCGCGCCGACCTCTACAGCCTGGGGACGCTGATGTTCGAGCTGCTCACCGGGCAGCTCCCCATCGCCCGCCAGTCGCTCTTCGCCTTGATGGTGGCGCATCAGACGCGCAGGCCGCCACTGGCGCACACCATCGCGCCCCACATCCCGCCGCAGCTGGCGCGGATCATCGGGCGGCTGCTGGCGCTGGAGCCGACCGAGCGCTACCCGAGCGCGCGGGCGCTGATCGCGGATCTGGAGCGTTGGCGTCGCGAGCCGGACATCCCCTTTGAGCTGGCGCAGGACAAGGCGGCGCTGACGTTGGAGGACTCGGCGCCGCTGGCGGGTCGGGACGCGCACCTGAGCCTCCTGGCGCCGGTCTGGGAGCGCACGGGGCTGGGCGTCTCCACCAGCGTCCTCGTCTATGGCGGCGAGGGGGTGGGAAAGACGCGGCTGGTGCGCGAGGCGTTCGGGGCGGCGGCGCTCCGGCGCCAGGGGCGGCACTTCCTCAACGCCGCCCAGTACCCCGCCTCCTGCGCTGCCCCCTACCAGACCCTCAACACCCTCTTCGACGCCCTCCTCATGCGCGGCGGCGCCGCCGCGCCCGGCCTCGCCCGTGACGCCATCGCGCAGCGCCTCCGCGACGAGGCGGGCCCCCTCCTCCCCCTCCTCACCCACTCCCTCGCCTCGGCGCAGGCCCTCCTCGGCGCCCATGACCCCGCCGAGGTCAACGCCCTCCTCCTCGGCAGCGAGCGCGACCGCCAGATCGACGTCGTCGCCCGCGCCATGCTCGCCCTCGCCTCGCCGGACGACCCCATCGTCTTCGCCTTCGACGACCTCCAGTGGGCCAACCCCACCACCCTCGCCGTCGTCGCCCGCATGCTCAAGCTCACCCCCCTCGGCGCCCGCCACGCCACCACCGTCGCCATCTGGAGCGGCGCCGAGCCCCCCGACGACCTCCGCCGCGCCGCCCAGCTCTGCCTCGACCTCCACCCCCTCGACCGGAGCGCCAGCGACCGCGTCGCCGCCGGGATGCTCCAGACCCCGAACCCGCCCGGGGCCCTCCTCGACGCCCTCTGGCTCCGCGCCCGCGGCGTCCCCTTCCTCATCGAGGAGCAGCTCCGCCTCGCCGTCCTCCACGGCGAGCTGCTCAACGACGCCGGACACGGCTGGCGCTTCACCCCCTCCCCCCAGGGCGACCTCCAGACCTCCGACGCCGACGCCGCGCGACGCGCCCGGCGCGCCCTGGGGCTGCCCGAAGAGGCCAGGCACCTCCTCGCCGCCGCCGCCATCCTCGAACACCCCGCCACCCTCCAGGAGATCCTCACGGTTCACAGCGCCGCCGGACGCGAACCCATCCCCCCGGAGCGCCTCCTCGACATCCTCCGCGTCGTCGTCGATGAGGAGCGCCTCCTCGCCCGCGTCGAGAGCCGCTACGCCTGGCGACACCGCCACATCCAGCAGGCCCTCCTCCCCACCCTCTCCCCCGACGAGACACAGCGCCTCCACGCCGCCGCCCTCCGCTGCCTCGCCACACAGGACGCCGACCCGAGCCGCCTCGCCTGGCACGCCACCCAGACCGGGCACCCCGAGGACATCCTCCGCTTCGTCCCACCCGCCGCCCTCGACGCCGCGCGCTCCTACGCCAACGAGGACGCCGAGCGCTGGCTCACCCTCCTCCTCGACACCGCACCCGAGCACCCCGACGCCGACGCCTGGAGAGACGCCCTCATCGGCGCCCTCTACCTCCTCGGACGCTACGACGACGCCATCAACCACCTCGACCGCGCCCTCCTCCGACCCCACCTCACCCTGGGGCAGCGCCTCTCCCTCCTCAACAAGCGCGCCGACGCCGCCTTCGGACGCGGCGACCTCCTCCGCGCCGGACAGGAGCTGGAGGCCATCCTCGACGCCCTCGGCAAGCCCCTCCCGCCCCCGGCGCCCCCGGCGCCGCCGCAGCCCGGCGCGCCGCCGCCGGGGCTCGCCCCGCTGCCGCCCGATGACCTCCTCCCACCCCTCGACCCCCTCCACCGCGTCGAGCTGGCCACCTGCGAGCGCCTCCAGCTCGTCTACGCCTTCACCCAGCCCATCAAGCTCCTCCCCGCCACCCTCCGCATGCTGGAGGTCGCCTCCCGCTTCAAGAACAACCGCTGGCGCGGACAGGCCACCCTCGTCATGGGCTTCGGCCTCACCCGACGCGGCGAGCTGCGCGCCGCCAGCCTCTACTTCCAGCACGCCCGCGCCAACTTCGAGGCCGTCGGCTCACCCCTCGACCTCGCCTGGATCGACTACATGTCCACCCGCCTCCTCATCGCCCAGGGCAGGCTCCAGGAGGCCTTCGAGCGCGTCACGCTCGCCGCGCAGACCTTCCAACGCTACGGCGAGCAGTGGAACCGCCTCACCTGCGCCACCACCGGCGCTGTCGTCGCCTGGCTCCGCGCCGACCTGGAGGGCCTCTACCGCATGGTCGCCAAGGCCCGCGAGGTCATGGAGCACACCCGCTCCTCACAGCACCAGCGCTGGGTCCGACGCTGGGAGCTCACCCTCACCCTCCTCGCCAACCGCGGAGACGCCGCCGCGCTCCGCCAGCTCCGCGCCCTCGCGGACGACACCTTCGCCCACAAAGACCTCCTCGCGGGCATCATGACCCTCGAGCGCTGCGCCGAGCTGCACCTCGACAACCACGAGCACACCCTCGCCCTCCTCGCCGCCGAGCGCGCCACCGCCCTCATGGAGCAGCACCAGCAGACCGAGCCCTGGCTCGACTTCCTCTACCTCAACCACCTCGAAGCCTACCTCCACCTCCACCCCGACGCCTCCCCGGAGGACCCCGCCGTCCAGCGCGACCTCGAGCGCCTCGACGCCACCGCCGCCCGCCTCCCCCTCTTCGAGCCCGCACCCCTCGACGCCCGAGCCCTCCTCGCCGCGCACGCCGAAGACCACCTCCTCGCCTTGCGCCTCCACGAAGAGGCCGCCCTCGCCTACCGCCAGAGCGGGCACCTCCGCCGCGCGCTCCGCGTCGAGGCGCGGCGCGTCCGCCTCCTCCAACGCCTCAACGACCCCCGCTGGATCGCCGCCTCCCGCCAGCTGGAGCAGGAGCACCTCCGCTGCGGCTGGCCCCAGCGCGACGCCCTCGCCCAGACCCCCGAGCCCGCGCCGCTCCGCGCCGCCATCCCCCCAAGCTCCGCCGCCCAGGACGACGCGACCGTCGCCACACCGCGCCACGCCGCCAGCACCCAGGACGACGACCTGACCGTCGCCTCCACACACCCGCCCACACACCCCGAGGCCCTCGTCCAGCAGGCCCAACGCCTCGCCTCCGCCGACCGCGCCATCCTCTACCGCGTCAGCCACGACGCACCACCCGAGCCCGTCGCCTGGCGCGGCCTCCCCGACGCCCAGCTCCACGGACCCGCCCTCGCCACCGGGCGCCTCCTCGCCGCGCGCGTCGCCCAGGAGGGCGCCCCGCTCCTCACCACCAACTTTGAACACGACGACCTGGAGCAGACCCTCTCGGCGGTCAGCGCCGACACCCTCCGCTCCCTCCTCGTCCTCCCCGTCGAGCCCGACACCGACGGACACCCCCTCGTCCTCTACCTCGACCGACCCCTCACAGCGGACCCCTTCCCCGCCGAGACCCTCACCTCCATCCAGCACCTCACCACCCAGCGCTCACCCCGGAGCGGCCCGGCCCACCCTACTCCACCGCGCTCAACGTGAAGCGACCGTCCTCGCTCTTGGTCCAGATCAGCTTGTAATCCCCGAACAAGCCGTTGACCGTGAGCTCAATCGGGAGATCCTTCACGTCCTTGCTCTCAAAGTTCTCGACTGACTTGAACGTCAGGCGGATGTTCTCCGTGTCCAGCACGTTGACCTCCGGGCTGAAGGTCTGGTCCCCGTGCACCAGCCGGAAGAGCGGCCGCAGGAGCGCCAGCTCGGCGGGCACCTCCACGCTCACGCTGTCCTTGCCCAGCTCGTGCTCGATCTTGAGCGCGCTCTCCTTCTTGAGCGTCTCGGTGAACCCCTGCTGATCCACCCCGAGCGCCTTGAGCCAGGTGTTGCTCTTCTGCCCCTGCGCCGCGCGGGCGTCCTGATACCAGCGCTGCTGGCGCAGCTCCTTCTGCTCCGCGATCTTGAACTCGTCCGTGTCCACCCACGACACCGCCTCGTCAGTCACCAGGATCGCCCGGTGCTGCACGATGTCCCCCGTCGTCTTCTCCTTCCCGAAGATCCGACGCTTGATCTCCACATCCCCGAAGTCCGTCTCGTCGTTCGCCGGGAGCGCCGGCACCGTCCGCCCCACGGTGAACGTCTCGTAGTCCTCGCGGTGCATGTCGGTGAAGCGCACCGCCAGCACCAGCGTCGCGTTGTGCAGCGCCCGGTTGCTGCGGTTCACCACCGACACGTCCAGGCTGCTCCCCAGGAGGCTCGCGCTCACCTTCAGATCCAGGTACGGCTCCTCCGGGAAGATCCGACGCCAGTTCACCCCCAGGAAGCGCTCGCAGAACTCCAGATCCGAGATCACAAAGTCCCACTGCGCCTGCGCCCGACGCCGCGAGAAGTGATCCAGCACCTTCCCGCGCCCCCCCTCGAAGTCCCCCGCGTCAAAGAGCGACCGCGCCATCTGGAGATCCGGGCTGAAGTAGCCCGCCCCCAGCATCGTCCCCTTGTAAAGCTCGACGATGTAGCCCCCCTCTCGCGACTTCCTCAAGAAATCTCGCATCTTGTAGGGGTTGAGCATGTTGTTGAGGTGCTCGGCCTGCTTCGGGTAGTAGGCCGCCGCCTGCTGGAAGGCCAGGCGCGCCTCCTGGGCGTTCCCCCCGGCCGTATGCATCACCCCCAGGAGCAGGAACGCAGGCGCCGTGCTGTCCGGGTGCTCTTTGATGTAGCGGTTGAGGATCGCCGCCGCCTCCACCAGCTTCCCCTGCTGCTCGGGGGCCTTGCCCTGCTCGATGAGCGCCATCGCCTTGAGCAGGTGCGCCTCCGTCTCGAAGGGCGCCGCCTGGATCGCCGCGTCCGACGCCTCGACGGCCTGGGGCCAGTCGTGGTTGTGGGTCGCCAGATAGGCGCGATCCCGGTAGACGCAGACCTTGTCCCACTCCTCGATGTACTTGTAGTAGATCTGGGAGTACTTGAGCGTCGCCTCCAGCAGCTCCTGCTCGACGGCGTGCAGATCCTGCATGAGCTTGCGCTGCTCGGCGTGGCGCTCCTTGGTCTCGTTGAGCGCCTGCTCGAACTTCTCCTGGCTCACCGAGAAGTTGCCCGTCATCAGCGCGCCGGGCAGGCCGCCCACCCCGCTGTCCACCTCCACCGCCGAGAGGACCGTGAGCATCATCTCGCTGCTCACGTCCCAGAGCGCCTGCTGATCCTCCACCGCCACCTGCTTGGCGTAGAGGCGCAGCAGGATGTCCATCAGCTCCTTGCGGGCCTCCAGGACCTCCGGCGCCACGTTCCGGTAGTCCTGCTTGCCCAGGCGCTCGATGTACTCCTTGAGGTCCTTGCTCTCCTTGACCGCCTCGTCGATCTCGTGGACCACCCGGATGGTCTTGTCGATGTCGTAAGACGCCTTCGGCTCGATGGTCTCGGTGAGCTTCGCCGTCAGGGGCGCCAGCTCCTGCTCCACCTGCTCCTCGTGGCGCGCCAGCGCCTCCTGCTCCTGCGCGTCCCGGTAGGCGCTCCACCCCAGATACGACCCGATCAGGGTCCCGAAGAACGCCAGCACGGCGATCATGCACCCCCAGCCCCGCTTGGGGCGCTGCGGCGCCGCAGGCGCCTCGGCAGGCTTCTCGTCTGCCTTCGCGGCGAGGACGGGCTTCTCCGGGGAGGTCAGCTCAGACATGGGCGTCGATCCTGGGTTGAAGGGGCACCAGCGGGCGAGCGTGCGCAGCAGCGCGATGATCCATCATGGCAGAAGTGAGCCGGGATTGCACGGCTTCAGCGGCCAGGACACCCCATCCGACACGCCTCCGCCGCCTCGGGTCACTCAGGGCGCGGCGGCGCCTTCACCCCAGCCACCAGACCACGTTCTCGGGCTGGCGCGCCGCGGTCAGCGCCCGGGCCTCCTCCCGCGTGTAGCGCAGGCTCAGGTGCCCCAGCACGAAGGTCGTCTCCGGGTGCGCCGCGATCAAGGGCGCCAGGCGGCTCCAGCACGAGTGCCCTGTCTGGGCCGCCCGCGCGTCCTCCTCCGGGGTCAGGAAGGTGCACTCGGTGAGGATCACCGGCAGCGCGAGCAGCTCCGGGTGCAGCGCGAAGACCTCCTCTGTCGTATCTCCCAGGTACGCGAAGAGCCCGCGCTCCACCTCCTCGCTGACGGCCTGGCCGCTGGCGCGCCGCGCAGCGATCTCGGCGCCGGGGAGCCCGGCCAGCTCCGGCTTCAGCTTCTCCTTGACCTCGTAGAAGGCGTAGCCCAGGCTCGGCACGCTGTGCTGTGTGGCCACCGTCCGCACCCGCAGCCGCGTCCCCCGACGCGGGAGGTCCGCCACCTCACCTGGCCTCAGCGGGATGGACGTGTGGGTGGGGTCGCGCACAAAGCCCTCGGGCGTCGGCTGGTTGTCGGTCAGCTCCTGCGCGGCCAGGAAGAACCCCTCGATCAGCGGCATCGCGTGGGCGGGCGCGTAGAGGCGCGGCGGCTTCCGCCGCGTCTTCACGTGGGTCAGCATGTGCACGTGGTCGGTGTGGGTGTGCGTGATGAACACGTCCTCGTGCAGCCCGCCGTGGACCTTCGCCCCCGCGTCCAGGATCAAGCCCAGCTCCGGCACCACAAACGACGTCGCGTGGCGCGCCCGCGAGCACCCCACCAGCCGATACCCGCCCACCGACGCCGGAAACGTCCACTCCAGCACCTCCGGCTGATGTGTCTCCGAGGGATCCAGCCGCCTCACCATAACCCGACCCTCCACCACCACGTCAGAGATCCGCGGGAGCGCCGCTCCTGCGACGCAGCGCTCGCGCGCCGCCAGCCCTCAACAGCCCGCACCCCCAGAACATTCACCGGGTCGCACGCCAGCCCTCAGGGCGCGCGGACGGGAGGACCGGACCGCGCGACATGATAACCTCAAGCCAGACGCTGGACCTGCCGACCCGGATCAGGGATGCTCGGGCGAGAGCGCCAGGCTGCTTCGGCCCCACCTCCACACCACGCGAACACCGACCCGATGACCACTCCAGACTCCATCGTCTACCCTATCTCCCCGGAGGCCTTGCGAGCGCGGCTGGAGGCTGCGCTGGGGTGTCGGGTGACGGGGCTTCAGCGCATCGATCGGGGCTACACGCCTGCGGGGCGCTACCTCGTCGACCTGGCCGGGGAGGCGCAGGTCTTCGCCAAGATCGGCGCCAACACGAGCACGAGCGCGTGGCTCCGCCGCGAGCGTGAGGTCTATGCTGCGCTGCGCGGGGACTTCCTGCCTGCGATGCTCGCCTTCGATGATGACGGCGCCCAGCCGATCCTCGTGCTGGAGAGCCTCGGCCGCGCGCACTGGCCGCCCCCCTGGGCGCCCGGCCAGCCCGAGCGCGTGCGGGACGCGATGGCCGAGGTCGCCCGGCAGCGCGTCCACGGCCTCCAGCCCCTCCAGACCCTCCACCCCACCCTGGCCGAGGGCTGGCAGCGCGTCGCTGAGGCTCCCGAGCCCTTCCTGAGCCTGGGCCTCGCCACACGGACCTGGCTGGAGGCGGCGCTGGAGACGCTCCTGGCCGCCTCCACCTGGGACGCGGTGCGCGGCGAGGATGTGCTGCACTGCGATCTCCGCAGCGACAACCTGTGCTTCCTGGGGGAGCGGGTCGTGATCGTGGATTGGAACCACGCCTGCCTCGGGGACGCACGCCTCGACCTCGCCGCCTGGGCGCCCAGCCTCCACGACGAAGGCGGACCCGCACCCGAGGCGATCCTCCCCGATGCCCCCAACCTCGCCGCGATCATCAGCGGCTTCTTTGCGGCCCGCGCAGGGCTCCCGATCATCCCCGAGGCGCCCCGCGTCCGCGACGTGCAGCGCTCCCAGCTCTCCAGCGCGCTCCCCTGGGCGCAGCGCGCGCTGGGGCTGCCAAAGCTCGACGGACCCGCTGCATGCTGACACCCCCAGCTGATGAGATGCTGTGAGCGTCCGCGCCCATCGTCCAGCGCTTCAACAAACGGGGGCATCCAAGAGGAGGCTAGAGTCTACCATGTGTCGAATTTGTATATTTTTATCCATCATTTTCACCAACACACTCTCTGGCGCGATGATCCTGGCGCAGGAGTGCCCGCGCTCCTGCCCGGAAGAGGGGAAGGACGCCAGGGGGTGCTGCGTTGCCGCGACGGCGCACCCTGGGATGGTGGCTGTGCCGGGCGGCGCGTTCCTGCGCGGCTCCGAGCCCGATCTGGACACGAAGGATGACGAGACGCCCCGGACCCGCGTCGAGGTGAGCGCGTTCTGGATCGACACCACGGAGGTGACGGTGGAGGCCTACGGCGCGTGCGTGAAGGCGGGGGCGTGCAAGGCGCCGGACACATCGTCTGAGCGCTGCAGCGACGGCGAGCTGGGCCAGCTGAGCGCCTGGAACAACTGGATTCACCGCGCCGAGCGCGGCGCCCACCCCATCAACTGCGTGGATTGGAGCCAGGCCGCCGCCTTCTGCGCCTGGGCAGGCAAGCGGCTGCCCACCGAGGCCGAGTGGGAAAAAGCTGCCCGCGGCGCCGACGGGCGCACCTACCCCTGGGGCGAGGAGCCGGCGAGCTGCGTCTATGCGTCGATGCATGGGGGCGGAGCAGGGTGTGGTGAGGATCGGACCCTCCCCCAGGGAGCAAGCCTCAGGGCGCCTCGCCTTCTGGCGCCCTCAACATGGGCGGTAACGTCGCAGAGTGGGTGGCAGACTGGTACGCGAGCTACCCGAAGACCGCTGCCCCAGACCCGCACGGTCCCCCCCGGGGCGACGAGCGTGTAAGGCGAGGGGGACACTTCAACGCGCGCCCCACCCTCTGGCTGCGGGCGGCGGCGCGGGGCCACGGCGCGCCCCGCGAGACCAGCACCACCATCGGCTTCCGCTGCGCCCGGTCCGAGAAGGCAGCACCATAACGCGCGCCGACAGCGGTGGACCCCGCTGCTCGGCGCGTCGAGGCCAGCGCGCGATGAGGGCTCCAGACACGACTTCTCCTCACCTCGTACCCGCCTTCATCTCACCAGAAATCAACCAAAAAATATAAAATTATGTACATATTCTATTCAACCCTCTGTACGTGCTGATGGAGTAGGTGATGTCCTCACGACGCATCTTGCCGCCTCGCCCTGTAAACGCCTGGACGGAACTCTCGACGGAGGAGCGTCTGGAACTCGCGGATGCTCTCCAGCAGGCTTTGGATGCGGGATCGGGGGTGACGCGGGTACAAACCCCTGAGGGGATCGCATGGGATATCACACCAGCCTCGGTGACCCTTTTGACAACGGGGACACGGCAGGACCCCCTCTGGGCAAAGCTCCAGCGTCCGCTCCATCAGGCGAGCGCAGTGGATATCCTGGCAGCCTTTGTCATGCAAAGCGGTGTGGCAGAGGTCCTGCCTGCGCTTCGGTCTGCTTTGCAGCGAGGAGCAAAGGTGCGCGTTTTGACGGGGGATTACCTGGCAACCACCCAGACGGGGGCGCTCCGCACGCTGCTGGACCTGGCCGCGGAAGCGGAAGCAGGCGAAGGCGAGGAGCAACCCTGCTGGCCGGGACGCCTGGAATTGCGGGTGGTCGAAGCCGAGACGCTCCACCGGCATCAAGCCACCACCTTCCATCCCAAAGCCTGGATTTTGCGTGGACCGCAGGGCGGCGTAGCCTTTGTAGGCAGCAGTAACCTCTCAAGAGCTGCCCTGCGAGACGGCCTGGAGTGGAACCTCGGGCTCTACAGCCGCGACAACCCGGAAGGCTTCGCGCGCGTTCTTGAAGCATTTGAGACTTTGTGGTCGCTGGGAGCCGTCCCCACCTCTGTATGGCTCGACGCCTACGAAGCCCGCGAGCGTGCAGCCCGCGCCACTCGACAGGCGCTTCATCCCCCAGCGACACGCGATGAAGAGGCGCTGCCTCCCCCCCCTTCGCCACGCCCTGTTCAGGCCCAGGCGCTGGAAGCGCTGGCCTCCGCTCGACAGGAGGGGGCCCGTCGGGCGCT
Source organism: Myxococcota bacterium (assembly GCA_963169075.1). Lineage (GTDB taxonomy): Bacteria > Myxococcota_A > Bradymonadia > Bradymonadales > CAUJGC01. The sequence continues at coordinate 2,359 of CAUJGC010000606.1, read as the reverse complement.
GATCGTGATGGCCACGGGGCTGGGCAAGACCTGGCTCGCTGCGCTGGATGTGCTGCGTTTGACGTCGGAGCGGCCCGGATTGAGGGTGCTCTTTATCGCACATCGCGTGGAACTGCTCCGTCAGGCCGCGGAAACCTTCCGACGCGCCTTGCCCCACTGGGGCTTCTCCTGGTGTGTCGCAGACCAGGATGATCTGAGCGGTCAACTCGTCCTGGCCAGTGTCCAGAAGCTTACGCGCGAGATACACCGGCTGGCGCCTGACGCCTTTGATTATGTGGTCCTGGATGAGGTTCACCACGCACCGGCCCCCTCCTACCAGAACATCCTGAAGGGGCTGAAACCCGGCTTTCTGCTGGGGCTTACGGCGACGCCGGAGCGTGGCGATGGGCGTCATGCGCAAGCCCTCTTTGGAGGGCGTGTCCTCTTTCAGGCCACCCTGCGCGACGGCATCCTTCAGGGGGCGCTCGCACCTCTTGCCTATTATGGGCTTCGAGACCCCACCGATTACACTCCGATCCCCTGGCGTGGAGGACGCTTTGAACTCCTCACCTTGACCTCAGCCCTCCAGACCGAGCAGCGCATGAAGCGTCTCGGCGAGGCGCTCAAGGCCCATCCGGGGCACCACACGCTCCTCTTCTGCTGCACCCGCGCTCATGCACGCTTTACAGCCGACTGGCTTCAAGATCAGCTGGGCCTGCGCGTGGCGTGTGTGCATTCAGGGGGAGACAGCGCGGATCGCTTCGACGCGACCCGACGACTCCAGCTCCCCCCCAGCGATCCTGAGCGCCTGGATGCCCTCTGTGTGGTCGATCTGTTCAATGAAGGCGTTGATCTTCCTGCCATTGATCGTGTGGTCTTCCTGCGCCCCACCGAATCTCCTGTGATTTTTCTCCAGCAACTTGGCCGGGGATTACGCATTGCACCAGACAAAAAACATCTGACTGTGATTGACTTTGTAGGCAATCATCACAGCTTTCTGGACCGTCATCGCGTCCTCTTGAGTAGCCTGCTCGCCAGGAGCGTCAGCCTGGACGCTGCGATCACCTCCCGATTGGACGCGTCACTCCTCCCGCCAGGCTGTGCGGTGGATCTGGAGCTGGAAGCTGTGGATCTTCTTCAGGCGCTCCGCCCCCAGGAGCAGACCTCACTGATTCTGAGATCCTACCGGCGCCTTGCTGCACTTTCTCCGACACGTCCTCGCGCCCTGGACCTCTTCGCCCGTGGTTTTGCACCCCAGGCCATCCGAGGTGGCTGGCTTCACCTGCTGGAGGATGAAGGAGATCTCACCGACGTTGAGACTGAAACCCTGCGGACGCACGCCGCTGCGCTGAAGCATCTCCTGACCGCTCCTGTGAGCGCACTCCCGACGCTTCCATCCCAACCGCCCAGTACCCCGCTGGAGACGCTGAGTGCCGAAGTGCTCGCCTGGCGCCATGCCACAGCAGCACACCTTCCCGATGCGTTTCCTCACCTGAAGTCGGCTTGCACCCTCGTTGATTCGCCACCTCGCCTTGTGTCACTCCACACGTCTTTTGCGCCGCCCGAGGGCCTGCTCATGGCACGATCTCCGGATGGCGCCACGATGCTCTTGCATGTCGCTCCCGAGGGCCATGTGACGGGTGTATGGAGCGCGGAAGGCCACCCCCGGCCACTCGCCGCACTCCACGGCCTGCGGCTGCACCCTGCCCCCGAAGGCTGGTGGTTGGAGCCCTGCACCCCGCGTCCTGATGCACTCTCCCCGTCGTGGCGCGAAGCAGCAGAGGCCATGACGGCTGACCTCTGGGCTCGGCATCCCCAGGAATTCCTCGGTGAAGAGCCCCACCGCTTCCAGCTCGTCGCACGTTCTGCACAAGGCGGTTTGAGGCTCCAACCTGAGCACGCACGGCGTCCTCGCAGCATCTCCACCACGGATCTGGGCTGGGTGCTCCTGGCTCAGGACGAAGCGTGCCGCATGGGCGCCCCCGAGGTCCTCGACGTGGGCCTGGTGCACAGGCTGCGCTATCCTCCCGGGACGCGTCGCGCCTCAACACGTTACATTGACACCGGTTGGGCTATTCGTCTGGCAGAAATTCACACCATAACAAACACAACAACACAATAACACGGCAGATTGAACAACACAAAACGAGTGATATCCCGACGCTCGCAGGCACTACCTGGGAACGCCCCCACCCCCAAGCCAGCCCCGCCAACATCGGCCTCCGCGCAGGCGTAAGGCTCACTCCTTCCAGATGATCTTCCACGGGCGCCGCTTCAGCTCGCGGAGCATCTCTTTGAGGTCGTCGTAGATCTCTTCGTCTTTGACGAGGCCGCCGATGGTGCCTTTGCCGGCCTTGATGTCGTCGGAGAGGCCGGAGAT
>CAUJGC010000605.1 GCA_963169075.1 Myxococcota bacterium | reverse complement strand
TCCTTCGACAGCTCGTCCACCTCCGCGACGCACACCGCCACGACCCCGCCAGCGCCTTCGACGCCGCGCTCCTCCTCCGACGCGCCGAGCCCCACCTCACCCAGCACCTCGACACCCTCCACGACCTCGCCAGCCGCGCCGAACGCTGGAGCGACCTCTACGACGCCCTCCACCACGACCTCCAGCACGCCACAGACCCCGACCCCCGCGCAGACCTCCTCACCCGCATGGCCCAGGTCGCCGAGCGCCACCTCCACGACCCACGCGCCGCCTTCGCCCTCCTCGGAGAGCTCCTCCTCGAAGCACCCGCCCTCGACGAGCCCGCCCAGCACCTCGAGCGCATCGCAGCACACGACCCCGAGCTCTGGCCCGACCTCGTCAACCTCTACGCGCGCCTCGCACAGGACGCCACCGCCGAAGACCTCGCCTGGCGCACCTGGCGACGCGTCGCACACCTCCAGGCCGAGCACCTCCACGCCCCACTCGACGCCTTCCAGACCCTCCGCTACCTCCTCGCCCTCCAGCCACAACGCCCCCAGACCCTCGACGACCTCCGCGACCTCGCCGCCAGGCACCACCTCTGGGATCACCTCGTCACCCTCCTCGACGAGCTCGCCCAGGAGCAGGAAGACACCACAAAACAGGTTGAATTCACCAAGGAAATAGGTGACATTCTAGAAGAAAAACTCCAGGACCCCGAGCTGGCCTTCGACCACTACACCCTCGCCTTCCAGCTCCAACCCCAGGACCCCCACACCCGCGAACGCCTCGCCCACCTCGCCGAGATCACCGGACGCTGGGACCTCCTCCTCCAAAGCTACGACCACACCATCCAGCACCACCTCCAACGACACGAACACGACGACGCACGCGCCTTCCTCGACCTCCGCGCCGACCTCCTCGACCAGCGACGCGACGACCCCGCCGCCGCCGCCCAGACCCTCCTCCGCGCCCTCCCCCTCGCACCCCTCGACGACCTCCTCCTCCAGCGGCTCCAACACCTCGCCGCGCGCGCCGGACAGCCCCTCCTCCCCGCCCAGGCCCTCAGCCGACTCGCCGCCGAGTCACCCCGCGACCGCGCCCTCCCCCTCCTCCTCCGCGCCGCCGCCGCCGCCCTCGACGCTGGCGACCGCGACGCCGCCGCCGAACCCCTCCGGCGCGCCCTCCACCTCGACCCCGACCACCCCGACGCCAACGCACGCCTCGAAGCCCTCTACCTCGACGCCGACGACCCCGACGCCCTCGTCGCCCTCTACACCGCACAGGCCGAGCGCGCACACGAGCGCGACGACAAGCTCCGCCTCTACCACCAGGCCGCGCACCTCCTCACCCAGCGCGGCGACGACGAGCGCGCCGTCGATCTCTACCGACGCGCCCTCCGCGTCGAACCCGACCGCCTCGACACCCTCCGCGCCCTCGCAGACACCTACCTCCGCCTCGAACAGCACGACCGACACGGGCACACCCTCGACCTCCTCGCCCAGAGCGCCGAGCAGCACCAGGACACCCCCGCCCTCCTCGACGCCCTCCACGACCTCGCCCGCCTCGCGGACACCCTCCAGCGACCCGCCCGCGCCGTCGAGCCCCTCCAGCGCATCCTCGCCCTCCAACCCGACGCCCAGGCCCCCTTCCAACGCCTCCTCGACGCCCTCGGCGCCCTCAACCGCTTCGAGGAACAGCTCCAGGCCGGACGCGCGCGCATCCTCCAGCTCGACGCCCTCATCGCCCAGCTCGATGACGAAAACAATACAAATACAGAAGAAAAAGCATCGAAATACGCTGAGATAACCCGCGCCGCCGACGCCCGCGCCACCCTCCGCGCCCTCCTCCGCGACCTCGTCCAGATCGCCACCAACCACCTCCGCAGCCCCGCGCGCGCCGCCGACCTCCTCGAAGAGATCACACGGCGCGACCCCGACGACCTCGGCGCCCTCGAAGAGCTCGCCGCCTGCTACGCCGACCTCCAGCGCTGGGATGAGCACGTCCGCACCCTCGAACGACGCCTCCTCCACGCCGCCGGACCCTCCGCCGCCGCCTCCCTCCTCACCCGCCTCGCCGAGGTCCACGAGCGACACCGACGCGACCCCCAGGCCGCCGCCGACGCCCTCCAGCGCCTCCTCACCCACACCCCCGACGACCCCACCGCCCTCGCGGACCTCGGACGGCTCCTCGCCGCCCTCCAGCAGTGGCAGCCCGCCCTCGACGCCTGGAGCGCCGCCGTCGCACAGCACGGCGAACACGCCCTCCCCCGCGACCTCCAGGCCGAACTCCTCGCCAACATGGCCGACCTCCACGACCAGCACCTCCACGACCCCCACGAGGCCATCCTCCTCCACGAGCGCGCCCTCGCCCTCGACCCCGACCTCACCCGCGCGCGACACGCCCTCCTCCGACTCCTCGACGCGCAGCCCGAGCGCTGGGAGCGCCTCGTCGAGCTCCTGGAGCTGGAGGCCTCCCTGGAGCTGGAGCCCCCCAGGCGCGCCCAGCTCTACCTCCGCCTCGGACAGGCCCTCCGCGACCGCGCCAACGCGCCCGAGCGCGCCGCAGACGCCCTCCAGCAGGCCCTCCTCGACCAACCCGACGCCCTCCCCGCCCTCCGCGACCTCGCGGACCTCGCCCTCCACCTCGGAGACGACCTCCTCGCCGCAGACTCCTACGAGCACCTCCTCAACCTCCCCAGGCTCCACCTCGAAGCCCAGCCCCTCCCCCCACACCGCCTCCTCCCCGACGAGCGACACGACGAGAGCCCCGTCGTCCTCTACACCCTCCGCCTCGCCTTCGCCCTCCAGCGCCTCCAACGCCTCGACGACGCCCAGCGGCGGCTCGCCCAGGCCCTCCGCGTCCGACCCAACCACCCTCAGGCCCTCCTCCACGCCGCTCAGATCGCCGCCGAACAACACCAGCCCGAGGTCGCCACCCGACACCTCCAGCGCCTCGTCGCCCTCACCGAAGACGACGCCCCCGCCCACACCCGCGCCCAGGCGCACCGCCTCCTCGCACACCTCCTCCTCGCCCAGCGACACCCCCAGCGCGCCGCCGAACACCTCGACCTCGCCATCGAACTCCAGCCACAACACCTCGACACCCTCCAGCGCGCCCTCCGCCTCCACCTCGACCTCGACCACGTCCAGCGCGCCGCCGACCTCCTCCGCACCCTCGCCCGACACGACGAACCCGCCCAGCAGCCCCTCCACCTCACCCGCCTCGCCAGCCTCCTCCTCCAACACCACCCCGACACCCACGCCGAAGAGGCCCTCCAGGCCCTCGACACCGCCGCCGATCTCGCCCCACACGACCCCGACCTCGCCTACCAGCACCTCGAACTCCTCCGCCCACACCACCCCCAGCGCGCCGCCAGCGCCGCCCAGCGCCTCCTCGACGCCCTCGAACGCGACGCCCTCGACAACCCCGACCTCCGACAGCAGCACCCCTGGCGACAACGCCTCGCCTCCGCCCTCGTCGCTCACGGCGACCTCCTCCTCGAACACAGCGACGCCCCCGAAGCCGCCGCCCTCGCCTGGCAGCGCGCCCTCGACCTCGCCCCGGCACACACCGGCGCCCTCGAGCGCGCCGTCCGCGCCCTCGCCACCCAGCGACGCCTCCCCGAAGCCCTCCACCTCGCCCGGCGCGCCCTCCTCCTCCTCACCTCACCCCAGGAGCGCGCAGACCTCCTCCTCCACCTCACCGACCTCCTCCGCGACGACCTCCAGCACCCCCAGGAGGCCGCCCTCCTCCTCCGCCTCGCCTCGCCCCTCGACCCCGACAACCCCAGGGCCCACCGCGCCGCCGCCGACCTCGCCACGGACCCCCTCGACAAGCTCCACCACCTCCGACACCTCGCCAGGCTCCAGGGCCTCCGCGAGCCCCTCCTCCGCGAGCTGCTCCTCACCTTCGAGGCCGCCCAGGACGACGAGGGCGCCCTCACCACCCTCCGCCTCCTCGACCTCGGACGCGCCGCCTCACGCGAAGACCAGCTCGCCCTCCGCGACCGCGCCAGACGCTCCCCAGACCCCGCAGACACCGACCTCCACGGCCTCCTCGCCTCGCTCGCCCTCCGCGACGACCTCGCCCTCTCACCTCTCGCAGACCTCCTCGCCTTCCTCCCCACCCACGCACCCCACCTCGTCCTCCGACCCCTCGACCCCCACCTCCTCGCCCAGGCCGCCCGCGTCGATGACGCCCACCCCTTCGCCCCCGCCTGGGCCGACGCACAGCGCCTCCTCAACCTCCAGGCCGACCTCTACATCCACCCCAAGCCCCCCGCGCACGCCACCCTCGCCCTCCCCCAACCCCACCGACCCACCCTCCTCCTCGACGAGGCCCTCTTCAAAGGCCTCTTCACCAAAGAGCAGCGCGTCACCCTCGGACGACACCTCGAGCGCACACGCCCCCCCTACCTCCTCGCCGCCACCCTCCCCCCCTTCGACCTCCTCGCCGTCTTCGAGGCCCTCTGGGAGCGCGGCGCCGAGCGCGCCCAGCGCCCCGATCCCGCCGTCCACGAGCGCGTCACCGCCTGGCACCAGCACCTCGACCAGCACCTCACCCCGGACCAGCGCCGCGACCTCGACCTCCTCGCCTCCCAGGCCCGCGACGCCTTCCGCGACCTCCCCAGGCCCACCTCCGCCCGGTGGAGCCGCGCCGCACACCACGCCGCCCTCCGCGCCGCCACCCTCCTCCCCGGCGATCCCCTCATCGCCCTCAAGCGCCTCCTCCGCGAAGACCCCGCCATCCGCACCCCTGCCCTCCGCAACCTCGACGACCTCCACGCCGCCACACAGGCCAGCGACGACCTCCAACACGCCGTCCTCTTCGCCCTCTCCGAGCCCTGCCTCGCCCTCCGACGCGCCATCGCCCAGGGCACCGCCGCCGACCAGGCCCCCGACCCCGCCGCGCTCCACCACGCCTGGACCCAGCGCCTCCCACACCCCGACCCCCACGCCCCCCTCCTCGCCTGGCTCGACGAGCTGCCCCAGGACCTCCGCCCCGAACCCACCCCCGAACCCAACCCCGAACCCAACCCCGAACCCGAGCACGAGCCTGACCCTGAACCCCTCCTCACGGTCGCCCTCCCCTCCGAGATCGCCTCCCACGACGAAGCCGATCCCGGCGCCAGCGAAGACGCCGCACCCTACGCTGCATCCGCAGACACCGACGTCCACGACCTCCCCGCTGCTCCTGCGAGCGACATCGACGCCCCAGCGAGCGACATCGACGCGCTCCCCGAGGACAGCGACCCCGAGCCCTCACCGCTCCTCCCTCCCCCGCCGCCGCTCCTCCCGCCCCCGCCGCCTCCCGAGGAGGTCGAGGTCATCGAGGAGCTGGACCTCCTGGAGATCGAGGAGGTCGAGGAGGCGCCAGCCTCCGACGACGATCACGTGGAGCTCTTCGATTGAGCCACGCCTTGACGCCCTCCTCCAGAGGGCGCACTCTCCCCTGACCTGGCGAGCCTCTCGCCTCCTTCCCGCCCACCGGAGGACCACCACCATGCAGCTTGCCCGCGTCTGCGGCACCGTCGTCGCCACGACCATCACCGAGGGGCTCCAGGGCGTCAAGCTCCTCATCGTCCAGCCCCTCGACCGCCACCTCGCCCCCATGGGCAGCACCCTCGTCGCCTGCGACACCGTGCAGGCCGGCCCCGACGACCTCGTCTACTACGTCAACAGCCGCGAGGCCGCCCTGGCGCTGGACCCCTGGTTCGTCCCGGTAGACGCCTCGATCGTGGGGATTGTGGACGCGGTGTGACCCCCCCGGGGCCGTAACGTCCAACCCTGCGGGATTGGACGAACGCCCCCGGTCCCCCCCGTGACGGGGGGACACCGCCGCAGCGAACGACCTCGCTCGCTGCGCTCGCTCGCCAGCGCCCCCAGCGACCCGTCGGTGTCCCCCCGTCACGAGGTTGTTGCATAAGCCCCCCCCCGCAGGGATCGACATCGGATCGAAAATCAGCGATCCTGGTGCTGGAGAGTTGCGTGAGGAGGTGCGGATGATTCGTCGGTACAAAAAGCGTGAGGTGC
>CAUJGC010000604.1 GCA_963169075.1 Myxococcota bacterium | reverse complement strand
CCCCCAGACCCCCGCTTCACTTCAGGTTGGCGGCCCACACCTTCTTGGCGTGCTCCAGAAACGCAGGGGGTGCGCCCTTGAAGTCGGGGCGGAAGGTGCCGCCTTCGGGCACCTCAGGGTCGCCCACGAGGGTCTGGCCGCGGAGGGCGTGCTTGGCGTCGCGCTCCAGCATGAGGATCTTCATGGTGTCGGGGGAGACGTCGCTGCGGCAGCCGACCACATAGCCGAAGGTCAGCTCCCCGCGGTCGTCGTTGTCGAGGTTGGTCAGGGTGATCGAGCGCGGGAGGAAGCGCCCGGCCAGATCGAACTGGCAGGGCTGGACCAGCTCCCGGATGGCCTGCTGCTTCGTGTAGACCCCGTCCCGCTCCGAAAACGTCGTGACGTAGAGGCCACGGGCGAGGAACTCCTCGCCGTCGCGTCTGCTCCTGGTGTCTACAATGACGAAGACTGCGAGGTTCGCGCCGTTGCCCTCGTTCCAGTACATGACGCGCTCGACCTTGGTGGTGAGGGCGCCGGGGTTCGCCTTGAGGCCAGGGGCGCCCACCACCGCTTCAAGCGTCAGGCCCGGCGGGAGGGCGCCGCTGGTGTCAAGGCGCAGCGTGGAGGGGATGTCATCGGCGAACGCGGGGGCGGCGACGAGGAGGGAGAGGGTCGCGGCGAGGAGGAGGAGAAGCTTCATGGGGGCGCTCGGGGGTTGCGGGTTGAGCCTCAACAGCTCAGACGGTGGGGGGATGGAGGTTTTGCGGGTTGCCTCCGGCGGCTGGGGGAAGCTCCCCCAGACCCCCGTTATACCGCCTCGCCCAAGATAAAGCAGGGTTGCGAGGCGCCGGCAGAGCTTGACGCTTCGCTGTCTACGCTCTTGCCTCTCTTTTTGAGGGCCGCCCTACGGGCTACACCTTGAAGGTTGCACTGAGCCCCTCCAAGAGGACCTCGGTGAAGGTGAGGACCTGTCCTCGGGGCATCAGCGGGCAGCTGTGAGCCTCGTCTGCCGACTCGGCCGTGAGGTTCCGTGATGAACGGGCAAGGGACGAAGGGCGAAGGGTGTCGGGTGCCCGTTGCCGTGGGATCTCTGGGGTCTGCTGCCGAGTCGGCAGACGAGGCTCACAGCTGCCCTCTGATGCCCCGAGGACAGGTCCTCACCTCCACCCAGGCAGCCACGCCGGGCCTCCCACGCCACCTGCGGCAATGTAGCCCGGAGGGCGGCCATCATCCAGAGAGGCAAGAGCGTAGACGGCGAAGCGTCAAGCTCTGCCGGCGCCTCGCAACCCTGCTTCATCGGGGCGAGGCGGTATTATTTGAGGCTGTTGTGGAGGGCGTGGAGCTGGGCGGCGCGGTGGCGGGCCTCGGCGGCGGCGGGGGTGTCTTTGAGGAAGGAGGCGAGGCGGTCGGCGGCGTCGGCGGCGAAGAAGGCGCCGCGGACGCGCAGCTCGCGGTCGGCGCCGTCGGTCTGAGCGGCGCGCTGGCCGAAGGCCTCGATGTACTCCAGCTCGGTCTGGATGGCGCGGGCGTCGTCGGTGTCGAGGGCGCGGAGGATGCGGCCGGAGGCGCCGCAGGCGAGGAGCGCGGCGCGGGCGCAGAGATCGGGCTGGAGGTGGGCGCAGCCGAGGGCGGCGCGGGCGAGGTCCTGGACGCGGGTGAGGCCCTGGAGGGCCTCGGCGTGGCGCTCGGTGCCAGCGAGGGTCTGCTGGACGATCGAGGCTTCGAGGGTGGCGTTGGAGGCGAGGTAGAGGAAGGCGCCGCGCTGGGGCGGGGGGAGGTTGGGGAGGTCGGCGCTGGTGATGGCGAGGACGGCGGCGCGGCGGAAGGCCTCCAGCGCGGGGAGCAGCTCGGCCTTCTCTTTGCGGAGGAGGCCGGCGTTCTGCTGGGTGCGCACCGCGGTGTCCAGGGAGCGCGCGCGGAAATCGACCGGCATGTGATCGCTGGCGGCGGCGGCCTGGGCGAGCGCGATGGCGCCGTCCAGGGCCTCCATGGCGCCGGCCCAGTCGTCGTGGCGGAGGGTGAGGCCGTAGACGCAGGCGACGTTGGCGCCGCGCAGGAGGGCCTCGGCCTGGAGGGTGCCGTCAGCGCCGGGGGCCTCGGAGGCCATGCGGGACCAGCCGAGGGCGTCCTCAAAGGCGGCGGTGGCGGCCTTGCGGTCCTCGGTGCCGAGGCCCAGCTCGTAGGAGGCGTCCGCGAGCACGAGCATCGTCTCGGCCTCCAGGGGGCCGGGGAGCGCGCCGGTCTCGACGGCCTGCTTGCCGACGCGGCCAGCGGCCTCCAGGTGCTCGCGGGCGGAGGTGTCTTCGAGCTGCCGGAGGAGGCCAGCGAGGTTGAGGTGGGAGGCGGCGGCGTTGGCGAGGACGCGGGCGGCCTTGGCGTTGTCGGCAGCGTCGGCCAGGGCGAGGGCCTCCAGCGCGTCGGCGCAGCCTGCGGCGTCGCGGAAGAGGGCCACGGCGTCCACGGGGTCGGCGACGGCCTGGACATGGGCCAGCTCAAAGGCGGCGCACTGGGCGCGGTAGAGGCCGTGGAGGCGGACGTCCACCTCCAGCTCCTCGCGCTCGAACAGCTCCAGGCAGCGGAGGATGGCGCGGCGGAGGGTGTCCTCCGCGGGGAGGCGCTGGCCGAGCGTGGCGGCCATGCCCGCCGACCAGGAGGCGTCCGCGGTCAGGCGCGCGGCGGTGGCGCGGGTGGGGGGCTCGGCGGCCGGGTCGGCCCAGACCTCAGCGGCCCGCGCGGCGGCCTCCTCAAAGCTCTCCAGCGCGCGATCGAAGCGCTCTACAGCCTCGGCGCGCTTGGCGTCCTCGAACGCCTGGCGGGCCTGCTCCATCTTCCGTGTCCAATCCGTCATCAGCTCCTCCGGGTGCTCGGGCGGGGTCGCCCGCTCTGCGCCTCTCCATAGCACCCCAGAGGAGCGCGATCCAGAGGGAAGCTCCCAGCGACCGGTCCATCGGCGCTGGCTTACGCCAGAGAGCTCAAGTCAATTATTTATGGCTTAGTAATAAAAACACAGCAACAGCCCTCCTCTTGAAATGAAATTGATTTTCATTTACATTGCCCGAGCGGTGTCCCCCTGCTCCCCGCAGCAGGCGAGGCCGCCCTGCAGCGTGATGCGCTCACCGAGGCGTTTGGGATGCTTGCGGCTTTGACGGCTTCGGCCCTGAGCCCCCTGGACGCTCCTTCCACCCCAGGCAGCCCCTCGAACAGGAGGTCCGTTGAACATCCTCAAGCATCCCGGCGCCGCTGCTCCTGCGTTCGCCTTGTGGGCCTTCGCCTTCTTCTCAAGCGTCGAGGCCGCCGCTCAGGATGCTGCCTCGCTCCAAAGCGCTGTTGAGGAGCAGCACCGCACCGATGCCAACGGGCAGCTCTTCTCCTTCTCCATCGCGCTGGTCGGCGCCCTCCCTGGCGCAGCCGTCGGCGCTCTCGGCGCGGGAGACGGCCCCCTCCCTGGCCTGGAGGCCAGCAATGAGCTCACCCGCTGGTCTTCGGTCAGCCTCCTGAGCGCCAGCGCGGGCCTCATCGTCCACGGCCTCATGCGCGTCTACGAGCGCCAGGCCAGCGCCGCCGTCGCCCAGCGCCTCCTCGCCGATCCCGACGCGCTCCAGCGCGGGGGCCTCACCTACCTCCAGGGGCGCGCGCTCACCTCCCGCTCCACCCGCCTCGTGGGCGGCTCGCTCACGGTTCTCCAGGGCCTCAGCCTCGTCTCCCTGGGCGCCGGCACCCTCCTGGAAGGCGAGAACGCCGACCTCCTCTCCATCGTCCTCCTCTCCGCCGGCGCCCTCACCACCGGCATCGGCGCCGTCCACTTCTTTGGATCCACCCACACCGAGCGCCTCCTCCAGGGCGTGCAGCCCCACCTCTCCCTCGCGCCGCAGCAGGGCAACCTCCAAGCCACCGTGGGCCTCCAGGGCACCTTCTGAGGCACGGGGCCAACCGTCCTCGCGAATGGGAGTGAAGGCTTGACCCTTCACCTACTATCAAGGATAGTATCTTGTGGAATGGGGGGGGAGCGTCAAGGCGAGGGTCAAGGAGGGTTGTCGATGAAGGCAGGAACGGTCGAGAGGCTCATCCTTCCGGTTCAGGGGTTGCGTCAGGGCCGTCAGGCGCGCTGGATCGAGGGTGCCATGCTGCGCTCTCCGGGGGTGTTGAGCGCGTCGCTGGATCAAGCGGCAGGGCACATGGAGCTGACGTTTGACCAGGCGCAGACGAGCCGAGAGGCTGTGGAGGCAACGGCGCGGGCGGCGGGCGTGGGGGTTCCTGAGGGGGATGGGCATGAGCATGA
>CAUJGC010000603.1 GCA_963169075.1 Myxococcota bacterium | reverse complement strand
TGAGCGCCTGGCCGCGGCGCCTGGACGGGCCGCCCCCGGCTGACCGCCCCCTCGACGCCCGCTCGCTCCCGCTCCCGACCCGCCTCGCCCCCGAGGTCCGGAGCGGCGAGACGCCCTGGCGCGACGACCAGGCGCCCGAGGACGCGGCGGATGACCCCGAGGTCGATCCCGCCGAAGACCCCCAGCTCGACCTGGCCGATGACCTGGCCAACGATCCCGCCGACGATCCCGCCGACGAAGCGGATGACGCCGCGCCGCCCCTGCCGGACGGCGACGGCGACGGCGTCCCGGATCGCGACGACCGCTGCCCCGGTCATCCCGATCCCCTCCAGACAGACCGCGACGGCGACGGCAAGGGCGACGCCTGCGACGACAGCGACGGCGACGGCGTCATGGACGCCGACGACGCCTGCCCCTGGCTCGCGGACACCAGCGCGGACAAGGACGGCGACGGCGTGGGCGACGCCTGCGACGTCTGCCCCGAGGACTACGACCCCGAGCAGCTGGACGTCGATCAGGATCACCTCGGAGACGCCTGCGACGTCGCGCCCTACTACTTCAACCCCGCCCAGCAGCTCCTCCCGACCACGCCCGGCTTCGAGGCCGTCTGCGCCGCGCTGGAGTGCCTCCCGCCGGTGGGGCCGCTGGTGGCGGAGGAGCTGCGCCTCCAGCCCCCCCTCTGCCTGGAGGGGGTCAAGCTCGCCCGCCCGGACGCGGCGCTGGACTGGCGTCACCTCCTCCGCTGCCAGGCCGCCGGGTGCCTGGAGCTGCGCAACGTCTCGCTCTATGGCAACGCGGCCGCCAACCCCGGCGTCTCCAAGCAGCACGGCGTCTTCCTGCAAGGCGCGGGAGCTGACGCGCGCCTCCAGGCGCGGCTGGAGCAGTGCGACATCCGCGACAACCCCCACGGCGGCATCTACATCGGCAGCCACACCGACGCCTGGCTCTACAAGTGTGTCGGCCGAGGCAACGGCATGGGCGACATCGTGATCTCGGGCGGCGATGGCTTTGTCTACATCGAAGACTGCGACGTGGAGCACCTCAACCACGAGCGCGAGGACGCCGCCGGGCCGCTCACCCTCCTGGTCAACCGGTGCAGGACCGACAGCGTCGGCGTCCTCAACCTGCTCCCGGGGGATGACGTCACCCTCGTCGATGTCAGCGCCAGCTACACCGTCACGCTCCTCAACACGGCGGGCGGCTACATCGCGGTCCTGCGCCCGGAGTGGCGCTGCGCGCGCGACATCAACATCTATTATCCATTTGATTTGACTTTTTTTGATGGGTATTTTGATGCCCCCGTCTTCTCCGTCATCTTCCAGACGCGCTGGCAGCCGGGGCTCTCGGGCGGGGTGACGTTTGTGGACAGCGTCTTCCGGGTGCCGCTCCGGGTCGTGGGAGAGGGGGTGGTGCGCCTGGAGGGCGCCACCTTCGACACGCCCGACGGCGCGTGGATCCTCCCGGTGCCCTCGGCGCTCGGGCGGCTGATGGTGGAGGTCTTCGTGGACGGCGAGCGCTTCCTCTTGACCCAGCCCCTCCCCTGGCGTCCGCCGGACGCGCCGCTCCCTGCGGTGCCCCTCCGGGGAGGTGAAGAAATTTTCTTGACACCTGGCCCCGTTGCCCCTCCCCCCCAGACCCTTCCGCCCCGTGTGGGCGGAGGTTGAACCGCACTTATCCACAGGGGGTGTGGAAAACTTCTCCGGGTCCTCGCCTGCGCTCACCCTGCGTCCCCGTGCGCCAGCGCGCCTTCAGGTCGCGCCGAGCGCGCGCTGATCGGACTGGAATAATGTTGCCTGAAAATTTGACAGCGCCTCGGGGGGCGTGAGGCGCTGCGCCGCGCGGCGCCGCACCCCTGTGGAAAAAGTGTGGACGCGCGTCGGGGCCTTGACCGCGCTGACGCGGTGCAGATATTGCGCGCCGCTTCAAGGCGGCCAGCCTGGCGCTCGCCTCGTGCTGGTCGCGCGACAGCACAACCGTGCTCAGGAGGACACATGCCCGAACCCTCAACACGCCCCACCGAGAGCCGACCGGTCAGCGTCGAGGTTGACCGCCTGACGCGACGCTACGGTGACTTCACCGCCCTCGACGGCATCTCCTTCAAGGTCCACGCTGGCGAGATCGTCGGCTTCCTCGGCCCCAACGGCGCCGGCAAGACCACCGCCATGAAGATCCTCACCTGCTTCATGGGCGCCACCAGCGGCACCGCACGCGTCGCAGGCTTCGACGTCGCAGCCCAGAGCATGGAGGTCCGGCAGCGCGTCGGCTACCTCCCCGAGACGGTCCCCCTCTACCCGGACATGCTCGTCTACGACTACCTCGCCTTTGTCGCCCGCATGCGCCAGGTCCCCGCCGCCGAGGTCCACCAGCGCATCCAGGACACCTGCCGCGTCTGCGGCCTCACCCACCGCGCCAACAGCTTCATCCGCGACCTCTCCAAGGGCTACAAGCAGCGCGTCGGCCTCGCCCAGGCCCTCATCCACAAGCCCGAGGTCGTCATCCTCGACGAGCCCACCAGCGGCCTCGACCCCAACCAGCTCGTCGAGATCCGCGATCTGATCAAGGAGATCGGCAAGGAGAAGACCATCCTCTTCTCCACCCACATCCTCCAGGAGGTCGCCGCCGTCTGCGACCGCATCATCGTCATCCACCAGGGCAAGCTCGTCGCAGACGGCTCGGTGGCCGAGCTGGAGGCCCGCGTCCGTCAGGAGGACCGCCTCACCCTCACCGCCCGCGGCGACGCCGACGCCCTCGATGACCTCTCCCGCCGTCTCCGCGCCCTCGCCGGGATCCGCCGCGTCGAGCACCTCCGCACCCAGGGCCCCGACCACACCCTCCTCCTCACCGCAGACCCCGGCCCCCACCCTGGCGCCGCCATCTCCGGCGCCGTCGCCGCCGCCGGCCTGGAGGTCGTCGAGCTGCGCCTTGAGCACCTGACGCTGGAGGACATCTTCCGCGCCCTGACCGCCACCGCCCAGGGGTAGAGCCCATGCACGCCATCGCCACCATCGCGCGCCGTGAGCTGGGCGCCTACTTCGGCTCCCTCACGGCCTACATCGTCGTCATCCTCTTCCTCCTCATGATGGGGGGGATGTTCTGGATGGACTTCTTCCAGGGCATCCCCGAGCTGGGCATGCGGCGCCTCTTCGCAGACGCCCCGCTCTTCCTCGCCTTCTTCGCCCCGGCCATCACCATGGGCCTGCTCGCGGAGGAGAAGCGCGCGGGCACCCTGGAGCTGCTCATGACCATGCCCGTCAGCGACACCCAGATCGTCCTGGGCAAGTTCCTGGCCGCCGTCACCCTCCTCATCGTCACCTTCTCCCTCACGCTCCCCTACGCCCTCTCCATCTCCACCATGGGGGAGCTGGACTGGGGGCCGATCCTGGGCGGGTACGCGGGCCTCGTCCTGCTGGGCTCCACCTATGTGGCCGTCGGCCTCATGGTGTCGGCCTGGACCCGGGACCAGATCGTCTCGATCCTGCTGGGCTTCTTCATGTGCTTCGCCCTCTATGTGCTGGATCGCGTGTTCAACAACTCCAGCGGCGTCCTGGCGGCGACCCTGGAGTACCTCTCCAGCAACTACCACTTCCAGAACATCGCCCGCGGCGTCATCGAGCTCTCCGACGTGGTCTACTACGTCAGCGTGACCGCCGTCTGCCTCACCGCCGCCCGCGCCACGCTGGCGGCCCGACGCTGGTGAGCGAGGAGGACCCCATGACCGAGCACAAGAACACCAAGGCGCTCCGCCTCCTCGACGCCTCCGTCTTCCTCGCGGTGGTGATCGCCATCGCGGTCGTCGTCAACATCCTCCTCGCCCTCCCCAGCGCGCCCACCCTCCGGGTGGATCTCACCGAGGAGGGCCTCTACACCCTCTCCCCCGCCAGCCAGGCCCTCGTGGCCGAGCTGCCCGAAGAGATCGTCGTCAAGCTCTTCATCTCCGAGAACCTCCAGTACCCCGATCACAACCTGGAGCAGCGCGTCGCGGACCTCCTCACCGAGTACCGCGCCCACGCCAACGGACGCCTCCGCTTCGAGATCATCCACCCCGATGAGGCCGAAGGCCTCGACGACCCCGCCACCGATCCCGCCGCCGACCCCGCCGCCGATCCCGCCGCCGATCCAGGCGAGGACGGCCCGAAGGGCTTCGGCATCCAGAAGATCCCCGTGGGCGTGCGCGGCGACGATCAGGTGGGCCTCCGCCTGGTCTACAAGGGCATGGCCCTCCTGGCGGGGGACCGCACCGAGGTCATCAAGGAGATCCGCGGCACAGACAACCTTGAATATGAGATATCAAAGCGTATCAAGCTGCTCGTGACGCCCGAGGAGGCGCGCCATCAGGTCGGCTTCGTGGCGGGCTTCGGCGGCCCGGTGGACTCTCCGCAATTCCTGCAGGGGATCAACGGGGCGTTCTCGCAGATCTATGGGGATCTCTTGACGGCGGTGGAGGTGCGTCCGGGGGAGCAGGAGATCCCGGCGACGGTGGACGCGCTGGTGATCCTCAACCCGAACCAGCCCTTCTCGCCTGCGGCGCGCTACCGCGTGGATCAGTTCCTCATGGGGGGCAAGGGCGTGGCGTGGCTCCAGACGAGCCTCGTCTCCAACCCCCAGATGCCGATGCTGCCGATGCGCCAGCCGGTCAACGTGGACCTGGCGCCGCTCTTCAAGGCCTACGGCCTGGAGCTGAACAGCGACGTGGTGTTGGATCGCCAGAGCAACATCGTGGGCCTGGCCTTCACCTCCCGCGGGCTGGCCCAGGTCTCCAACCCCACCATGCCGATCTTCACCGACATCAACGCCGAGTCGATCATCACCCGCGACGTCCCCATGCTCTCCTTCCCGCTGGCCTCCTCCCTCACCGTCGCGCCGCCGAGCGGCGAGGTCGAGGTGATCGAGCTGGTCCGCTCGGAGCCAGAGGCGGTGCGGCGGACGAAGCTCGACTCGGTGGACTACGACAAGATCGCCACCCCGCAGCCGGACGAGGCGCCGGGGCCCTTCGTCATGGCGGCGGCGCTCCAGGGCGCGCTGCCCTCCGCCTTCGCCGGGCAGCCCGCCCCCGAGGGCGTCTCCCAGGAGGGCCGCCGGGATCGGGCCGAGGTCGGCGCCCGGGTGGTCGTCGTGGGCAACGGCGACTTCATGTTCCCCAACGCGCAGACCGGCTTCAGCCAGCAGTACGCCTCGCTGGGGGCGCTCTTCCTCCTCAACACGATGGACTGGATGGTGCAGGACGACGCCTTGATCTCCATCCGCTCCAAGGGGATCCCCCGCATCGTCACCGAGGTCAAGGAGGAGGAGCACACCGCCTACCAGCTCGGCAACGTCCTCGGCGTCCCGGCCCTCTTCGGGCTGGTGGGCGTCGCGGTCTGGGCCCTCCGGCGCCAGCGCCGCGCGGCCCTCAAGCTCACCTGAACCCCCCCTCTCCCCAGGAGCCCTCATGAAGCGCAACACCCTCATCGCGGCGTTGGTGCTGGCGGTCCTCCTCGGCGCCCTCGCCCTGGCGCTCAGCCGCGAAGGTGGCGACGTCGCCCCCGAGGTCATCACCTGGAGCGTCCCCCCGCTCGCCGCCGCGCCGCGCCTGGAGGTCACCGCCCCGGGCGCGCCCCTCACCCTGAGCCGCGCCTCCGGCGCCTGGCGCCTCGTCCAACCCGTCGAGGCTCCTGTGGCGGAGCCCGCCGCCCAGGCCCTCGACAAGGCGCTCCAGGGCGGCCTGAAGGCCGACCGGGCGCTGGATCTCCCCGCCGATCCCAAGCGCTACGGCCTGGGGGATGACGCCCCGACCCTGGCCCTCTTTGACGGCGACCAGCTCAAGGCGCGCCTCCGCGTCGGCAAGGAGGAGGTCGTCGAGGGCACCTTCGTCCGCCGCACCTGGGTCCACCCCGAGGGCGAGCAGCGCATCTACCGCGTCCAGGCCGGGCTCCGCACCGATCTCCTCAAGGCGCCCGACGACTGGCGCGAGCGCGCCATCACCTCCTTCGACGAGCCCGACGTCACCGCCCTCACCCTCGCTGTCGGGGGCTCCACCCTCCGCCTCCAGCGCGCCGACGCGGGCTGGACCCTGGAGGAGCCCGCCGGGATCGCGCTGGACGTCCCCGCGGTGCAGCGCCTCATCGCCGCCGCCGGGCGCCTCCGCGCCGAGGGCTTCGGGGAGGGCGTCACCGCCGACGCGGCGGGCCTCACCGCGCCGCGCGGCCGCCTGACCTTCGCCCTCCGGGACAAGCCCGCCGTGACGCTCCTGGTCGGCGCCCAGCAGCCGGCTCCCCCCGCCGCCGAAGGCGAGCCCCAGCGCCCCGGCGTCACCTGGCTCCAGGTCGAGGGCGCCCCCACCCTCTACACCATCCCCGCCTTCACTGCGGACAGCCTCCTCAAGGGACTCGGGGACCTCCGCTCCAAGGAGATGCTGAACCTCGACGCCGCCGAGGTCCAGCGCCTCACCCTCTCCGCGGCTCCCCCCGGCGGCCCCGCGCGCGTCCTGGAGCGGACCCCCGAGGGCTGGCGTCAGACCGCCCCCGCCCCGGCTCCTGTCGATCCCGCCCGCGCCGACGCGCTCCTCAAGGCCCTCACCAAGCTCCGCGCCCGCTCCATCCCCGACGTCACCCCCGAGGAGGCCGGGCTCGCTGGCGCTGCGCCCTGGCGCCAGATCGACCTCGGCCTCACCTCCGGCGCCACCACGACCCTCTACCTCGGCGCCACCACCGGCGCCGATGACAAGGATCGCTTCGCGCGCCTCGGCGCTGACGGCCTCATCTTTGTCCTCCCCGCCTGGACCCTGGACGCGGTGGCGCAGCTCGACGCCCCCGGGGCCCCCCCGTGAGGGCGCCCCCCCGGGGGCGTAACGTCTGGCCTGCTCGGCCAGACGAACGCCCCCGGTCCCCCCCGTGACGGGGGGACACCGACCTCCCTCGCTGCGCTCGCTCGCCACCCGCCCCCCCAGCGCCCCCCAGCGCCCCCCA
>CAUJGC010000602.1 GCA_963169075.1 Myxococcota bacterium | reverse complement strand
CAGACGCCTTCCTGGCCTTCACAGGTCGCGTTTGACCTCCACACGCCACAGCCGCGTGGCGGCGATGCTTCGAGCCCTTTGAAGTCAGAACGTCCAAAAACCTTATCCCACGACCTCTCACGGGGGGGACCGGCCCCGTTCCGCCGATGAAGCGAAGCGAAGTCGGCGGTTACGGGGCCGGGGGGGTTACGGGGCCGGGGGGGTCACGGGGTCGGGGAGCTACTGGACCTCTTCGCCTTCGGCGCCGATCTCGATGGGGGAGACGAACTCGGGGATGGGCTCGTCGTCGCCGTCGGGTCCGGCGCCGGTGGTGCCGGAGAAGGAGGTCTGGACGGAGTAGACGGACTCACCGCGGACGGTGCGGACGTGGAGGTAGTAGAAGTTGGCGCCCTCGGTCTTGATGATCATCTGATCGCGGGGGGTGCGGGAGTCGCGGGGGACCTCCTGGAGGGTGCGCCCGAAGTTGTCCACGACGGCCGAGAAGGCCTCGATGTCGGCGTTGTCCCAGAAGACGGTGACGGTGAGGAAGCCGGGTCCGGGGACCTGGATGACCTTCCAGTCGCTGGTGTCGTCGGGGGGGTTGAGGTTGTCGGTGGCGACCTGGCCGATGGAGAGCTGCTTGGCGAGGCCGCGGGAGTTGTCCTCGTCGATGTCGGAGCCCGTGCAGCCGCCCAAGGCGAGGGCGGCGAGGAGGGCGGCGAGGAGGGCGGTGCAGGCGAGGTCCAGGCGGGGTCGTTTCAAGGCTCAGCTCCCTTGGGTCAGCTTCTGGATCTCTTCAGCGACGAGGCGGGCGATCTGGTCGCGTCCGGGGGCCGGGGCGTGTGAGGCGGCGGCGCGCGGGGCCGGGGCGAGGCCGCGGGCCTCGGGGCCGAGGCCGGCCTTCTTGCGGGCGGCCAGGAGCGGCGGGATGGCCGCGTCGTCGAGGAAGCGAGGTCCGCCGAAGGCGGCGGTGTGGTGGAGGATGGTGGCGAGGTGCTCGACCAGCTCCATGCGGAGGAAGGCCTGCTCCAGGGAGTCGCCCCAGGTGAGGACGCCGTGGTTCTGGAGGAGGACGGCGTCGAACCAGGGCGCGGCGTCGATGAGCGGCTGCGTCCACCCGGCGGCGCGCGGGAGGGTGAAGGGGAGGAGGGGGACGCGCTCGCCCAGGGAGACGACGGCCTCCGCGATGAAGGGCCTGTCGAGGCCGCGCCCGGCGACCGCGAGGGCGGTGGCGAAGGGGGGGTGGGCGTGGAGGACGGCCTTGACGTCGGGGCGCGTCTTGTAGACGGCGAGGTGGAGGTCCAGCTCGGAGAAGGGGCGCTGGTGGCCGGAGACGCGCTCTCCGGCGTCGTTGACGATGATGAGGTCGTTGCCGGTGACGTCGTCTTTGCTGAAGGCGGTGGGCGTGGCGAGGACGCGATCCGGTCCGAGGCGCGCGGTGAGGTTGCCGTCGTGGTTGGCGACCCAGCCGCGCGCGTAGACCTTGCGGCTGTAGTGGACCATGCCGTCGCGGGGATCTCGCCGGGTCATGCGCTGGCGCCTCCGGTGGTGACGGCGTCCACGAAGCCGACGATGAGGCTTCGGATGGGCACGGCGTCGCCGCCCAGGATCTGCCGGACGCCGTTGCCCTCGGTGAGGACCAGCACGAGGTCCCCCTCTCCGGACTGGGCGCGGTCCACGGCGATGTAGGAGGGGCCTGCGGGGGTGGCGCCGTCGGGCTCGACGGGCTGGACGAGCAGGAGCTTCTCCCCGTGATAGCAGGGGTGTTTGATGGTAGACACCACAGGACCCAGGACCCGACAGACTCTCACGACACCTCCTGCGCGTGGGGACACCAAACCACGACACCTCCAGCATATACGCAAGGCGGCCCTGCGGCGCAAGGGCCGAGCAGGAGTTGCGCCCGGTGTCGGATCTCGCTAACTCTGGAGGGGAGGTGATCGGGGCGCAGGCTCCCTGGCGATGGCAGGCTGAGGGATGATCAAAAAACATAGAAAACATGTATATATTCTACTGACTCTGCTCCTGGCAGCCTGCGGCGACGCCGCGGAGGCGCCGCCCGGGGAGCAGCCTCCCAGCCAGGACCAGGACCAGGACGGGGTCGCGGACGATCTGGACAACTGCCCCTACGCGGCGAACCCGACGCAGGGTGACATTGACGACGACGGGATCGGAGACGTCTGCGACCCGCGCGACGACCAGCCGCCGCCCGATCAGGACGGCGACGGGGTGGAGGACGACGCGGACAACTGCGTCGCCGTCGCCAACCCGGACCAGTCGGATCTGGATGGGGACGGGGTGGGTGACGCCTGCGACAACCCGCCTCGGGATGGTGACGGCGACGGCGTGCTGGACGTCGATGACAACTGCCCCTACGACGCCAACCCCGATCAGGCCGACGCGGATCGGGACGGCGTGGGCGACGCCTGCGACGCGCCGGACGTGCCGGACGACACGGACGGCGACGGCGTCGCAGACGCCATCGACAGCTGCCCCGAGGTCGCCAACCCAGATCAGGAGGATGTGGACCATGACCGGCTGGGGGATGCGTGCGACCCGCTGATCGACCGGGACGACGACGGGATCGCAGACGACATCGACCTCTGCCCGGACCTCTACGACCCCCTCCAGCTGGACTTGAACGAGGATGGGCTGGGGGACGCCTGCAACCCGCTCGCTGAGGTGTGCGACGCGCCCGGCGACGAGGACTTCAACGACCTGGAGGGGTGCGACGACCCCGCCTGCGCCGAGGAGGAGCGCTGCACGGCGGTGTGCGGTGACGGCGTGGTGAGCGGCGACGAGCGCTGCGATGAGGGGGAGGCCAACGGGAGCGCGGGCTCGTGCTGCGACGCCGCGTGCGGGCTCCGCCCGGCTGGCGAGGTGTGCCGCGAGGGGAGCGGCGACCTCTGCGACCCGGAGGAGCGGTGCGACGGGGTGGCGCCGAGCTGCCCGGAGGACCGCGTCAGCGCCGCCGGGATGGTGTGCCGTGCAGGCGCGGGGGATCGCTGCGACGCGGCGGAGGTGTGCTCCGGCGTCGCGGGCGACACCTGCCCCCCCGATCTGGAGGACTGCGTGAGCACCCCCGAGGGGTTGGCGACCTCACCTTCAGGCATCGGGTCCACGCTCAACGTCACGCTGCGCGGCGCGGCCGATCCCGGCGCCCAGGTGGCGATCTATGGTCAGGAGGGGTGTGGGGGGATGGCGGTGGCCTCGGGGAGCGCCGACGCGACGGGGATGTTTGAGGTGGCGGTGCGGCTGCCGATGGCGGCGGAGCATCGCCTCTCGGCCCAGGCGCGGCGCGACGGGCGGCTCTCGCTGTGCAGCGCGGGGGTGAGCTACCGGTGGGACGCGACGCCGCCGAGCAACCCCTCCTCGTTCACGCTGACGCCCGAGGGTCCGGATCACGTGCGCGAGCCGGTGCTGACGGGGTTTGCGGAGGCGGGCGCCCAGCTGGAGGTCTACCCGTCGGTGACCTGCGCCGGGGAGCCGCTGGGCCGCGCGGTCGTCGGAGAGGATGGGCGCTTCTCGGCGGCGGTGCGGGTGCTGCCGATGACCTCGACGACCCTCTACGCGCAGGCGGTGGACGCGGCGGGGAACCGCTCGGGGTGTGTAGGGACAGGTAGGGCATACTCCCACCTCAACGCGGTGCCGGAGATCTATCCGCGCACGGTGGTCGCGCACGAGGGGACGCCGCTGCCGCTGCCGCTCCAGACCTCGAACCTGATCTTGAACGGGGGCGGCGAGGAGCTGGGGCCCACGACGCTGCTCTACTGGGAGGAGATCGTGGGGGATCGGTGGGGGCGCGGGGGCAACGGGCGCTGGGTGGCGTGGGAGGGGCGCTACTTCTTCTACGCGGGGACGGTGCCGGAGGGGGAGCTCTGGCAGGACATCGATCTCTCTCCCTTGAGCGCGCAGATCGACGCTGGAGAGGTGGGGCTCCAGGCGTCGGCCTGGATCGTCACGCTGGGGAACATCTTCCCGGAGGTGGAGACGGACAAGGCGCGCTTCTCGGTGGACTATCTGAGCGAGGGCGGCCAGGAGGTGCTGGCGACCTACGAGACGCCGCTGCTGGAGAACTTCTTCTTCTGGGTGCCCTTCCACCTCTCGGCCTATCCGCCGGTGGGGACGCGGATCGCGCGGATCCGGCTCTGGGGCGAGACGAACTACCTGGTGGATGAGGATCTGGACAGCTTCTTCGACGGGCTCCGCCTGGAGGCGTTCAACCTGATGGGCGGCGCGCAGGATGAGGAGGGCGATCCGCTGGAGCTGCGCCAGACGAGCGCGCCCACGCTGGGGACGCTGGAGGCCAGCGGAGACGGGTACATCTACACGGCGCGGGAGGGCGCGCGTGGGGAGGACATGGTGGCCTTCGAGGTGGATGACGGCCACGGCGGCGTGGTGCCGATGACGCTGCACATCCGGGTCAACGGCCGCCCGCGGCTCCGGGACGACCGCTACGCGACGGCGGTGGATCAGCCGCTCGTCCTGAGCGCGACGCGCAACGAGAACCTGCTGCGCAACCCCGGCGCCGAGGAGGCGCCGGGGAGCCTGCCGGGGTGGACGGTGCTCTCGGGGGGGTGGGGGACGCGCAGCGCGCAGCCGACGCCTTACGAGGGGGCGGCCTGCTTCGGGCCGACCAGCCTGGAGCGGAGCGAGCTGGTGCAGGAGATCGATCTCCGGACGGCGGCGCCCCCCGGCGCGACCCTGGTCGCGCAGGGCTTCTTCACGACGCTGGACGGCCAGGACGCGGGGCGGCTGGTGCTGGAGCTGCTGGACGCGGCGGGGGAGGTGCTGTCGTTCTGGGACTCGCTCAACGTGTTCAGCCCGCGCTGGGTGCAGCTCCGGGGTCAGCTTGACGTGCCTGCGGGCGCGGTGACGGCGCGGCTGCGCCTGGTGGCGCAGAACGGGGCGACGGCCTCGAACGACGCCTCGTTTGACGCGCTCTCGTTGAGCGCGACGGGGTTCCTGGCGAACGACAGCGACCCCGAGAACGAGGCCCTGCGCTTGATCGCGCTGGGGCCGCCCTCGGCGGGGGTGCTGGAGGAGCTGCCCGGCGAGGAGCGGTGGCTGCTGACGCCGCCAGCGGGCTTCTCGGGCGAGATCGCGATCCCCTACACCGTGCAGGACGCCAGCGGCGCGCTGGCGAGCGCCGTCATCACGGTGGAGGTGAACCCCTGAGAGCCGGGGGGACCGGGGGTCGCTGACCCCCGGCCGCCGGAGGCATCGCGAACCCCCATCCTTCAGAGCTTGACGCGAGGCGAGGTCGGTGCCACAAGCCCGCGTCGGGGGGGGCGGAGGTGAGAGCGGATGCGTGGGTGGGTGTTCAGAGCGGAGGGCTTCCTGAGCGAGCTCTTCGTGACGTTGACAGGCGGCGCCTTCCTGACCGGTTTGGCGGTGGTGCTTGGGGCGGGGCCGGTGGCGCTGGCGCTCCTGGCGGCGCTGCCCTTCCTGGCGCAGGCGGGGCAGCTGGTGGCGCCGTGGCTGGAGCGGCGGCTGGGCGGGCGTCGCCGCTTCGTGGTGCCGGCGCTGGTGGGCGCCCGGCTGCTCTGGCTGGGGCCGGTGGCGCTCCTGCTGGCGGGGATGCACGGCGAGGCTGCGGTGGGGTTGGCGATCGCCGCGGTCTTCGCGCAGGCGGGGCTGGGGATGGTGGCGCAGAACGGCTGGCTGGCGTGGGTGTCTGAGCTGGTCCCCGACAACGAGCAGGCCCGCCTCTTCGGTCAGCGCGCCGGGGCTGTCGCCCTCGCCACCCTCGTCGCCTCGCCGCTGGGCGCCTGGGTGCTGGATCGGGCGCGGGAGCGCGGCGAGGAGCCCAGCGGGCTGGCGATGCTGCTGGGTGCGGGGGTGGTGGCGGGGGTCCTGGGCGGGTTGACGCTGACCCGGCTGCCCGACGTGGCGCCGCGTGGCGGCCCAGCGGCGCCCGAGGCCGGCGCCGGGACGTGGCGCCGGCTGGGGAGTGATCCGACGTTCCGCCGCATCCTCCTGCTCTTCGGGAGCTGGAACGCGGCCATCGGGCTGCCCGCGCCGTTCTGGATCTACTATATGATCGAGCGGCTGGGGTGGTCCTTCAGCCTGGTGATCCTGCACGGGTGCCTGGTGCTGGCGGTGCGCCTGCTCTGCAACGGCTGGTGGGCGCGGACGCTGGAGGCGGTCGGGAGCCGCCGGGTGCTCATCGCCTGCGGGTTCCTCCTGGCGCTGAACCCGGTGTGGTGGCTGGTGGCGAGCCGGGAGGTGCCGTGGCCGCTCTGGTGCGAGTGCCTCCTGAGCGGCTTCGCCTGGACGGGCTTCAACCAGGCGGCCTTCATCCAGCCCATCGCGGCGCTGCGCCCCAGCGACCGGAGCCGGGGGCTGGCGCTCTTCCACGTGACCAGCGGCGCGGCGCTCTTCGTGGCCTCCCTCCTGGGCGGGGCCGTCCTGAGCTTCGCAGACGAGGCCGACGAGGCGTTCCTGGGGCTCTTCGGCGCCTCGGCGCTGCTGCGGGCCGGGGTGGCGCTCTGGGCGCTGCGCCTGACGGAGCCTGGTGTGTCGGTGCGGGCGTTCTTTGTGGACTTTGTCGGCTCAGGGATGCTGCGGCGGCCAGCAGGTCGGCTGGGGGCGCTCTGGGTGCTGCGTCGGCGGCGGCGTTCTGGCGCTGGCGAGGAGTCCGGCGAGGAGGCGCCATGATGCGCGTTGGATTTGGCGCTTTGTTCCTCTCTATAATATTCCTGAGCGGGTGCGGCGGGGTGTCGCTGCTGGAGCGGCTCCAGACGCTCCCGCCTGCGCCGCCGCGCTGCCCTGACGACGTGGCGCTGCCGCAGGCGTTGGCGCCAGGGCAGGGGGGCGCTGGCAGCGAAGCCCCGCAGGTGACCTCGGGGGCGCCGGGCTTCACGGCGCGGGTGGAGCGCGTCTCGGGGGATGACCGGTGGACGTGCGGGGGGTGCGCGGTGGCCTGGGCGCCGGGCGGCGCGGCGCTGGTGAGCGTCGGCGGCGGCGGCGCGCTGGTGTGGGACCGCGCGACAGGCGAGGCGCGGCGGGAGGTGGCGCCGCTGCCGGATGTGGGGGAGGTCGGCGCTGTCGCGCTCTCGCAGGATATGCGGCGGATGGCCTACGCCAGCAAGCCGCTGCCCGGCGACACGACGCGGCAGGTCATCCTGGTGGATCTGGAGACATCGCTGGCGACGGACCTGGGCGCGTGGCCTGGCGGCGAGCTCTTCTTCTCCCCGGACGGGGAGACGCTGGTGGCGGGGCAGGTGATCTTTGATGTGGCCGCCGCAGCGCCGGTGTGGGAGGGGATCGCCGCGAGCGACCCCGAGGGCCGCCGCTGCGCGGCCCGGCCCGAGCTGGTGGCCCGCGAGGAGGGGCTGGCGTGGCGCCCGGCGCCGCCCTGCCCTGCCCTGCGCTGGCTTGGGGAGGGGCGCGTCGCGCTGGAGGTGCAGGCGCTGGACGTGGCGCGCGCGCAGGGGGTCGCGCGTCCGCGCGCCTTCGCGCTGGCCCTGGTGGCGCGGGACGGGCGCGAGCTGGCCCGGCTGATCGAGGTGGAGGCCGACCCGGCGCGCCCGATGCCGCCGCGCGCCTTTCTGGACGTCACGCGGCGCCGGGTGGCGCTCTGGTCCGGCGGGCAGCTGCGGCTCTGGGGGCTGCCCGGCGGCGAGCCGCTGGCGGCGCTGGAGATGGCGCGGGCGCCGGACTGGGTGGACCTGGCGGCGGACGGCTCGCGCCTGGTGGCGAGCTGGAACCCCGCCGGCCACCTCCTCCCCGGCGGGCAGCGGCGCTTCGAGGGCATGGAGGGGCGCCCGGCGATCCAGGTCTGGGACGTAGCGACGCAAGAATTGCGCTGGGAGGCAGGCCCGGAGCGCCCGGAGCGCGGGCTGCTGCACGGCGCCTTCTCGGCGGACGCCGCGTGGCTGGTCGGGCGGGACCCCTGGAAGCCGAGCACGCTCCGGGTGCTGGACGCCGCGACCGGGGAGGTCCGCGCCGAGCTGCCCTACGCGCCGGAGCACCTGCGCCCTGCGGGGGAGGCGGTGCTGGTGACGTCGCCCTACCGCTTCACGCCGCTCCTGCTGCCGGGGCTGGAGGCGCCGCCGCGGGCGCCGCGGGTGGTGGCGGCGTCGCTCTCGGAGGCGGTGGTGATCGATCATCACGACAACCTCCTGCGCCTGGGGAGCGACGGGAGCTGCGCGCTGCTCTGGTCAGGCGGCGCCAGCGGGCTGCGCCAGATCCAGCTCGCGCCGTCCGGGCGGGTGACGGCGCTGACGGAGGAGGCCGAGCCGCGGCTCCTGACCTTCGCCGCCGGGGCGGCGGGGGCGCTGCCGCTGCCTCCGGGGGCGGTGGCGCGCGTCTACGGCGACGAGCTCTGGGTGGAGGACTCGGCGACCCCAGGCCGTGTGGAGCGGGTGGCGTTGAGCACAGGCGAGGTCGGCGCGGCGTGGCAGCTCCCGCGGCTGCCTGTGGCGGGTCAGCCGCCGACGCGCCCTGCGCTCCTCTACGATCTGGACCCGGGCGCGGGGGTGCTCTCGGAGCCGTCGCTGGCCTTCGACGCGCAGGGGAGCGCGGCGCGGGTGTGGCCGCTGGGGCCGCAGCGCGGCGTGGTGAAGCGTGTCGAGACGCCCTCGGGCGCTGCGGTGACCGCGCTGGCGGCGCTGCCCGAGGCGCGGGCGGTGCTGGTGGGGGACGCCCGCGGCGAGGTGCTGGCGATGGACCTGGAACGCCTCTTGCTCAACCGCCTGGCGGCGCGGATGGCGGCGCCGGTGGTGGCGCTGACCGCAGCGCCAGGGCGCGGCGGCTTCGTCGTGGCCGCGGACGCCGCAGGCGGGGTCGCCTTCCTGGATCGGCGCTCGGGGGCGGAGCTGGCGCGGCTGGATCTCCACCCGCGCTACGACGCCGCCGAGCACATCGCCTGCGCGCTGGATCAAGGGCGCTGCGCGCTCTGGACGCGGCGCGGCGCCCGGATCGAGGTGACGTTGGAGATCAGCAGCTCGCGTTGAGCTGCGTGGAACAGGTGAGGGGTTGAGCTGCCGCCGACGACCGGGGCAGGCACCGCCCCGCCAAGCTCAGGGAGTCCAGGAAGGATGTCGTCGCTGCAAGCGCTCTTTTCGCCTCGCTCGGTGGCTGTGATCGGCGCGAGCCGCACGCCGGGCACCATCGGGAACGCGATCTTCAACAACCTCATCCGGTGCGGGTTCGCCGGGGTCGCCTACCCGGTGAACCCGCGGGCGCAGGCGGTGTTGAGCGTCAAGGCGTGGCCGTCGATCGGCGCGGTGCCCGAGCCGGTGGATCTCGCCATCATCGCGCTGCCCGCCGAGCAGGTGAACGCCGCCGTCCGGGAGTGCGCGGAGGCTGGCGTGCAGGCGCTGGTGGTCATCAGCGCCGGCTTCAAGGAGGGCGGCGGCGAGGGGGCCGTCCGCGAGGCGGAGCTGGTGGAGGTGGCGCGGGGCGCTGGGATGCGGGTGGTGGGGCCCAACTGCCTGGGGGTGATCAACGCAGACCCGGCGGTGGCGCTCAACGCGACCTTCGCGCCGACGTGGCCGCACCACGGCCGGATCGGGTTCCTGACCCAGAGCGGCGCGCTGGGGGTGGCGATCCTGGACTACGGGCTGGAGCTGGGGCTTGGGGTCTCGACCTTCGTGTCGGTGGGGAACAAGGCGGACCTCTCCGCCAACGACATGCTGGAGCACTGGGAGCAGGACGCGGCGACGGACATCATCCTGCTCTACCTGGAGAGCTTTGGAAACCCCAGAAAGTTCAATAAGATAGCCAGACGCGTCGCCCGGCGCAAGCCCGTGCTGGCGGTGAAGTCGGGGCGCTCGGCGGCGGGGAGCCGCGCCGCCTCGTCCCACACCGGGTCGCTGGCAGGGGTGGACGTCGCCGCAGACGCTCTCTTCTGGCAGACCGGCGTGCTGCGGGTGGACACGCTGGAGCAGCTCTTCAACACGGCGATGCTCCTGGCCCACCAGCCCATCCCGCGCGGGCCGCGGGTGGCGATCCTCACCAACGCAGGCGGGCCAGGCATCCTGGCCGCCGACGCCTGCGAGACGTTCGGCCTGGAGCTGCCCTCGCCTTCAGCGGAGACGCAGGCGGCGCTGCGCGCCTTCCTCCCGGCGGAGGCCTCGGTGGCCAACCCGGTCGATATGATCGCGTCGGCGTCGGCGTCGTCGTACGAGCAGGCGGTGCGCCTGCTGCTGGCGGACCCGGCGATCGACTCGCTGCTGGTGATCTTCGTCCCCCCCATCGTCACCCACCCGCAGGAGGTGGCGGAGGCGATCCTGCGAGGGGCGCGGGGGAGCGACAAGCCGGTGCTCTGCAACTTCCTGGGGACCCACGGCATCCCGGAGTCGCTGCGCTCCCTCAAGGCGGGCTCCATCGTCTCCTACGCCTTCCCGGAGACGGCGGCGATCTCGCTGGCGCAGGCGACCCGCTACGGGCAGTGGCTCCAGCGCCCGGAGGGTCAGAGCGTCGAGCGCGACGATCTGGACGCGGCGAGCGCCCGCGCCGCCGTCGAGGGCGCGCTGCGCCGCGCCGCCGCCGAAGATGAGGCCGTCTGGCTGGCCCCCGAGGAGGTCGAGGCTGTCCTCCGCGCCTACGGCATCCCCACCGCCCGCGCCCTGACCGCGACCACCCCCGAGGAGGCGGCGGCGGCAGCGCAGCGCCTGGGCTTCCCCGTGGCGGTCAAGCTCATGTCGGAGACGATCACCCACAAGACCGAGGTGCAGGGCGTTCGGCTGGGGCTGGAGAGCCCGGAGCAGGTCTTTGACGCCTTCGCAGGGATCGCCCGGCGCCTGGCCGACCGGGGGCAAGCCGACGCGATGGCGGGCGTCGTCGTGCAGGAGATGGTCACCGAGGGGGTGGAGGTGATCCTGGGGGCGTCGCTGGACCCGGCCTTCGGGCCTGTGCTCATGGTGGGGCTTGGGGGGATCCATGTGGAGCTGCTCAAGGATGTGAGCGTCCGCGTCCACCCGCTCCACGACATCGACGTGGACGAGATGCTTGGGGAGCTGCGGGCGCTGCCGCTCTTGACGGGCTATCGCGGCCAGGCGCCAGCGGATGTGCCGGCGCTGCGGGAGGCGCTGCTCCGCCTGGATCTGCTGGTCCGCGACCTCCCCGAGCTGGTCGAGCTGGACATCAACCCCTTGAAGGTCCGCGCGGCGGGTCAGGGGGTGATCGCTGTTGACGCGCGGATCTGCGTCCAGCGCACCGTGCCTCGGCGCGCGCCGACGCGGCGACACCCCTGAGACGAGCAACGGGGGTCTGGGGG
>CAUJGC010000601.1 GCA_963169075.1 Myxococcota bacterium | reverse complement strand
AGGGGCCGCTGCGGGAGCCGCGGGGGGCGGCGTGGGCGCCCCCCGCCCCCCCGCCCCGCCGTGGGGGGCGGCGAGATCCCCGAGGGAGACGCAGAGGCCGTCGCGCCCGAGGAGGTGCATCATGTCAGGGAGGGCCTCGCTGGCGTTGGCGTAGCGGCGGCGCAGCTCTTTCTCGGTGAGGTGATCGAGGTAGCCCTGGAGGGGGGAGGTGTCGAGGGGGGCGGGGAGCCGGGGGAGCGGCTCGGTGGTCATCTTGCGGAGGATCTCGATGTGGTTGAAGCCCTGGAAGGGGCGGCGGCCGAGGAGCATCTCGTAGAGGAGGAGCCCGAAGGCGAAGACGTCGGAGGCGGGGACGACCTCTTCGCCGTAGGCCTGCTCGGGGGCCATGTAGAGGGGGGTGCCGAAGACCATGCCCTCCTGGGTGAGGGTCATGTCGTTGTTGGCGGCGGCGGCGACGCCGCCCGCGACGGCCTTGGAGAGCCCGAAGTCGAGGACCTGCACGAAGTCCGGCTCGCCCAGGACCTCGGTGAGGAAGATGTTCTCGGGCTTGAGGTCGCGGTGGACGAGTCCCTTCTGGTGGGCCTCTCCGAGGGACTTGAGGATCTGGGCGCCGATCCGGAGCGCCCGGCCCACGGGGAGGCCGCCGGACTTGAAGATGGCGCGGGCGAGGGACTCGCCCTCCAGGAACTCCATGACGAGGTAGAAGAGGCCGTCGTCGGTGGCGCCGTAGTCGTGGATGGTGATGGTGTTGGGGTGGCGGAGGGTGCTTGCGAAGAAGGCCTCGCGCCGGAAGCGCTCGATGGCGATGGGATCGCGGCTGATGTTGGGCTGGAGGAACTTGATGGCGACGTCGCGCCCCATGGACTCCTGGTGGGCGTGGTAGACCATGCCGAAGCCGCCCGCCCCGAGGAGCTTGCGGATGCGGTAGCGCCCCGCCACCAGATCGCCCACCTGGGGAGGCTTCGGGAGCGTAGGGTTGTCACCAGGCGTCGCTTGCATGTGGCTGCTCATCCCCATCTGAAGCCCTTGCATCCTAACCCGCCCCATGCTCCACTGCAAGGGTCGCGTGCGATTTAGCGCGCCCTTCCACCCCGCAACGACCGGACTCCGCATCATCGTATGATCACGCTTGAAGCTGCCCGCGACGCCATCCTGGCCGCCATCGCCCCGCTCCCGCCCGAGCGCGTCCACCTGCTCGACGCCCTGGGGCGCGTGCTCGCCGCGCCGCTGCGCGCCTCGGTCGACCTGCCGGCGTTCGACAACGCGGCGATGGACGGCTACGCGGTGCGCTGGGCGGAGGTGTCGGGGGCGCGCGAGTCGGCGCCGGTGGCGCTGCCGGTGGCGTTGGAGGCGCCAGCAGGGGCGGCGCCTGCGGCGCTCCCGTCAGGGTGCGCGGCGCGGGTGATGACCGGCGCGCCGCTGCCGCAGGGGGCCGACACGGTGATCATGCGAGAGGACACCGACGAGGCCGATCCGGCGCGGATCCGGGTCCTCCGGCTGCCGCAGGCGGGTCCGGGGGCGCACATCCGCCGCCGGGGCGAGCAGGTGCGCCAGGGCGATCCGGTGCTGGGATCGGGCGCGCTGCTGGACGCGGGGGCGCTGGGGGTGCTGGCGTCGTTCGGGCACGCGGTGGTGAGCGTGGCGCGGCGCCCGCGGGTCGCCATCGTCTCGACGGGGGACGAGCTGGTGGAGCTGGGCCAGGTCCCGGGGCCCGGCCAGATCGTGAACACGTCGGCGCTGACGCTGCACGCGCTGGTGCGGGAGGCGGGCGGGGAGCCGATCCTGCTGCCCATCGCGCGGGACACGCTGGAGGAGACGCTGGAGGTCTTTCAGCAGGCGCTGTCCTCGGCGGACCTGGTGGTGTCCACGGGCGGTGTCTCGGTGGGGGATCGGGATCGGGTGAAGGAGGCGATGGAGGCGCTCTGCGACGAGCTGACCTTCTGGCGGGTGCGGGTCAAGCCGGGCAAGCCGCTGGCCTTCGGGCTGGCGCGTGGGCGGCGGACGCCGCTGATCGGGCTCCCGGGCAACCCGGTGTCCTCGTGGGTGGGGTTCTGGCACTTTGTGCGCCCGGCGATCCGGGCCGCCCAGGGCGATCCGTCGCCGCTGCTGCCGCAGCTCGGCGCGACGCTGACCGCACCGCTGCGCTCCACCGCCGAGCGGCTGGATCTCCAGCGCGGCGTCCTGAGGTGGTCCCCGGAGGGATCGCCCACCTTCACGCCCTGCGGCGATCAGGGCAGCGCGAGCCTGCTCTCGACGACCCAGGTCAACGCCATCGCGCACGTCCCGGTGGGGGTCGCGCGGATGGAGGCCGGGGAGGTGGTGTGCGTGGACGTGTTGAGCGTGGCTCAGTGCAGGGTGTGACCGTCGGGGGTGCGCGGCACGTCGCCGCTGCCGGCTGCGGTGGGGCGGAGGAGATCGCCCAGGCTCTCGTCCGCGCCCGCGGGGGGCTCCGGCGGAGCGTGTGAGCCGTCGTCGAGGGCCTCGGCGGCCTCGTGGTCGGCGGGGATCCAGGAGCCGTCGTAGAAGACGCGGCGGCTGCGGCTGCGGACATCGCGCTCGGAGAGGCCCATGCCGGGGAGGGGGAGGCGTGAGAAGGACTCGGGGAAGCCGTCCTCCATCGCCTCCAGCGCGGCCTTGCGCTGGCGGCGCTTGCG
The DNA here is from genome assembly GCA_963169075.1 of Myxococcota bacterium. Lineage (GTDB taxonomy): Bacteria > Myxococcota_A > Bradymonadia > Bradymonadales > CAUJGC01. The sequence continues at coordinate 1,132 of CAUJGC010000601.1, read as the reverse complement.
CGCCCAGGCGGCGATGAAGACGATCCCGGCGGCGAACCAGAAGAGCGAGGAGCCGAGCGCCACCGGGATCCAGGTGTAGGTGACGTTGAGGCGGTCGTGCCAGTCCATCTCGACGCGGCTGAACTCGACCTTGTAGGCGGCGAAGAAGGCGTCCTCGAAGGACTCGCCCTGGGCCATGTGCTTGATGAGGATCACCCGCTTCTCGGGGCCGAAGCGGTCGTCCAGGTAGAGGAGGAAGTGGTAGCTCTCGGCGTAGGCCAGCTCGACGGCGAAGCCCTCGGCGGGGAAGCCTTCGCGCAGCTCGTGGAGGGAGATGATGCGGCCGCCCAGGCCCGCCTCCATCAAGGCCTGGCTGCGCTCCAGGGTCCACTCGCCCGCCATGGCGATGGCGAAGCCCTCGTGGAACCAGCGGGGGACGCGGCGGCGTCCAGGCGCCTCCGTGTGATCGACGTGCTCATGCCCGTGGATGTGGGTGGCGTCGGCGCCGACGCGGCGATCCAGCTCGATGTGGGCCAGCTCGTGGATGAAGGTCTTGTCCAGATCCACGAAGGTGCCCGCCTCCGAGCGCCCCCACTTCACCAGGAGCGTATCCTCCGCGCTGATCGCCAGGCCCACCGCCCATTGAGGCGCCCTCGCCGGAACCCCTCGCCGCGCGAAGTACTCGTTCAGGTCCTCCAGCACGACGACCCGGATCGGGTCCAGGCGCTCGACCCCGAGGTTCTGGCGGAGGCGCTCGTGCTGAGGGCGCGTGCGCTCCAGCACCTTCTGGAAGCCCGCGCGCGCCTCCGGCGTGACCCACACGTCCAGCTCCGGGGTCTGGAGGTGCTCCAGGCCGGTCGTGTCCATCGCAGGCGGCTCAAGCGAGGGGACCTCCTGAGCCTGGACGCCCGCCGCGCTGCCCCACAGGACAAGGAGCGCGGCCAACGTCGGGAGGAAGAGGCGGAGGAGACGGTGCAGCATGGCGGCGGCCCAGGCAGGGGGTGAGGCGATACACCGGGCGCGCCGACCCGGCGCGTTCGATACGGAACCAAGATGGTTCCGAATGCGAGGAGGTCAAGTGGAGACCCCCCCGGTTGCGTAACCGCCTACATCGCTTCGCTCTTGGGCGGAACGCAGCCGGTCCCCCCCGTGA
>CAUJGC010000600.1 GCA_963169075.1 Myxococcota bacterium | reverse complement strand
GCGGGGGGCCCCCCGGGGGGGCGTGGGGGGGGGGGGTGGGGGGGCGGGGCGTGCGGGCGCCGGGGGGGGGTGGGGTGCCCCCCCGCCACGGGGGGGACCGGCCCCGTTCCTCCTGAGAGCGAAGCGAACAGGAGGTTACGGGGCCGGGGGGGTCACCGGGCGGGCTGCTCGGTGTAGAGGCGCGACCAGGCGGCCTGGATGAGGCCGTCGAGGGGCTCCTCGTGGGTGTTGGCGCGGGCGTAGCCCCAGGCGAGGGGGGGCTGGCCTGGTGTGGTGAGGTCGTTGGCGAGGAGGTCGAGGCTCTGCTCGACGCGGTTGACGGCGCGCCCCTCCGCGATGATGAGGAGGTGGTGGGGGGTCCACCAGCCTGCGAGGAGGAGGTGCCCCTGGGTCTGGAGCCAGGCGCGGAGCCTGGCGTGCTGCTGAGGCGAGGGGGCCGCCTGGAGGGCGAGGAGCCCGAGGGCGAAGCGATCTCCGCCCTGGGTGGTGCGGTGGAGGCTCATGCGGAGGAGGCGGAGGAGGGCGCTGGGTCGCCACGCGCCGGTGTCGGGGTCGAGGGCGTAGAGGACGCGGGGCTCGAGCTCGGCGTAGGGCGTGCGGGCCTCGTGGAGGAGGAGGGCCTGGAGGCCGTTGAAGGCGTCCTGGAGGGGGTCGTCGGAGCGCGGCCAGCGGAGCGTGCCCGGATCGGGTGCCGGGAGGTCGAGGCGTAGGGCGTCGCCCTCCAGGCTGACGCGACCGAGGGGCGCGGCGTCGCCAGCGAGGCGGAGGTTGAGGAGGCGCGCCGCGCGGAGCCAGGCGGTGTGGATGCGCTCGGGGAGGCCGTCGAGGCGTAGGGCGCGGCGTCGCGCGTGCTGCGGCGCGCGCTCTGTCCGGGGGGTGAGGTCGAGGGTGGCGCGGGCGTCGTCCAGGAGGGCGAGGGCGTCGGCCTGCTGGGTGTGGAAGGCGCCGGGCTCGGCGCTCTGGAGCGCGTGGAGGCCGCGCTCCAGGGCGCTCATGGCGTTGGCGGTGCTGAGGAAGCCGAAGGAGCCGGAGGTGCCCTGGATCTGCCGGGTGATGTGGAGGGCCTGGTTGGCGGCGTCGCTCGTGTGGGGCTGGGCCTGCCGGATGTGCTGCTCCAGGGCGTCGAAGAGGCTGGGGAGGCGCTTGGCGTAGGTGGTGCGCACCGTGTCGAGCTGCTGCTCCAGGGAGTCGTCAGGGCCTCCCGGGGAGGCAGGGAGCGGCTCCAGGGTGCGGACGCCGCGGGGGCCGGGCTGGGGCTCCTGGGTGATGTGCATCCGCATCCGCGGCGGGGTGTGGACGGGCTCCTGGACCGAGTGGGCGGTCAGCTCGTCGAGGGTCTGGAGGACGGCGCGCTCCAGGGCGTCGAGGGTGTCGAGGGTGGAGGGCTGCTGCGGGATGCGCTGGACGTGGGGTCGGCGCAGCTCCGGAGGGGGCACGGTGGGGGTGGTGTCCAGGAGGAGGATGCGCAGCCAGGGGGTCGCGTTGTGCTGGATCCAGGCGAGATCGGCGGGGGTGAGGTGCCGCTCGGAGAGGATGAGGAGATCGCGATCCAGGGGCGGGAGGTGGGCCAGGGCGTCGAGGACGTTGAGCTTGAGGCCGTGCTGGCTCAAGGCGGCGCGCGCGAGGCGTTGGAAGGCAGGTTCGGGGTGGAGGAGATGGAGGTGGTTCACGGCAGCCCCGGCTTCAAGAGGGTGGTCCGCGCGGCGAGTCCGCGTTCGGCGCCACCGTAATTTTACACACAAGTGCTGTGCACTTTCCAGACCATTTATCCCACCGGCGCCAGGAGGAGGCGGGTAAGTGGTTGTGTCGTCGTTATGTTTCGCGCCGTGTCGCGAGATGCTACATGGTGCAGCCCCGTGTTTTTTAGGCTGCGCGTCGCTGCCCTCTTCGCGCGGGGCGCAAGTTTGGCTAGAGTGTCCAGGGATGAGGGAGGGCACGCGATGAGCCAAGGTCAGATGCATGGTGTGGGGACGGTGCTCGGAGGACGCTACCTCCTGGAGTCCGTGCGCGGCGTGGGGGGGATGGGGACGGTCTATCAGGCGACCCACCTGACGCTGGACAGCCCGGTGGCGGTGAAGGTGCTCCACGCGCAGTTTTCACGCGATGAGGCCTACCGCAAGCGCTTCGAGCGCGAGGCGCGGGTGCTCTCCCGGCTGCGCCACCCGTCTGCGGTGCACGTCCACGACTTCGGGCTGCACGAGGGGCTGCTCTACATCGTGATGGAGCTGATCGAGGGGGTGTCGCTGCGGGAGGCGCTGGTGCGCCGCGCGCCCGAGCGCCTCTCGTATGCGGAGCTCTTCCACGTCGCGTCGTCGCTGATGGACGTGCTGGTGACCGCGCACGCGCTGCCGCTGGTGCACCGGGATCTGAAGCCGGAGAACATCCTGATCGAGTCGCTGCCGAGCGGGCAGGAGCGGGTGATCGTGGTGGACTTCGGGATGGCGTTTGTGGTGGGCTCGGGGGAGCTGGGGCGGATGACCGAGACGGGGGTGGTGGTGGGGACGCCGCTCTATGTCTCGCCAGAGCAGGCCGAGGGGCTCGCGGTGGGGCCTCCGGCGGACATCTACTCGGTGGGGTGCATCCTGTACGAGCTGTGCGCGGGGCGTCCTCCCTTCATGGGGAAGTCGTCGGTGCACATCCTGAACAGCCACCTCTTCCTGGAGCCGCCGCCCCTGGACGAGCAGGCCGCCGCGCAGCACGTGCCGGCGCCGATCCGCGCGCTGATCCACGCGATGCTCCACAAGATGCCCGAGTCCCGCCCCAGCGCAGGGGAGGCCCTCGGAGCGCTTCAGCGCTGCCCGCCGACGGATGCCGCGCGTCCGCTGGCGCCGTCCTCGCGTCCGCTGACAGCCCGCGTCGCCTCGGCGCAGCGCGAGCAGGCGACGGAGCTGCTGGCGCCCTCCGATCTGCACAGCGCCCCGACAGAGGTCATGCAATCGCGAGCGCCCTCGCAGCGGGTGGCGTTTCTGGATGTGCCGATCGGGGTGGAGCTGATCCGCGCCTTCAGCGCCCACGGCATGACCTGCCACATCTTCAACGCCGACGAGCGCTTTGACGCCGTGATCGCGCTGGAGCCCTCGCCGGCCACCCTGCGCATCCTGAGCGCCACGACGCGCGGGATCTTCGCCCTGCTGGAGCAGCGTGACGCGCCGCGGGCGCAGGCGCTGCGCGGCGCCGGAGCGCTTGGCGTCTACGCGCTCGCGATGGCGAGCCACGAGCTGGCGGCTGCGGTCGCACAAGAACTGGACGATCACGTCCTGGCGTCGCGTTGACCCCCCCGGCCCCCCGTGACGGCAACCCCCCCGGGGGCGTAACGTCTGGCCTGCTCGGCCAGACGAACGCCCCCGGTCCCCCCCGTGACGGGGGGACACCGACATGATCCTCGCTCGCTGCGCTCGCTCGCCACCGCTCGCCCTCCTCCCCCCAGCGTCCCCAGCGACCCCAGCGACCCCAGCGACCCCAGCGCCCCCAGCGACCCGTCGGTGTCCCCCCGTC
>CAUJGC010000599.1 GCA_963169075.1 Myxococcota bacterium | reverse complement strand
GGGGTGTGGGGGTGGCGCGGGGGCCCGGGGGGGTGGGGGGGGGGTGGGTGGGGGGGGCCCGGGCGTGGGGTGGGGAAGCGCTTGTTGAGGAGGTGGAGGCCCTCGGCGGGTCGCTTGGCGTCGCGGAAGGTCTGGAGGGCGCGGGCGACGCTCTGGGCGGGGTGGGGCGCGGGGGCCTGGGCGAGCTTGAGGAGGTGGGGGGTGAGGGTGTCGGGTGAGGCGCCGGCGCGGAGGAGGTCGGTGAGGAGGGCGGCGAGCCCGTCTGCGGCGTCGAGGGCGCCGCGCTGGAGGTAGGTGTTGAGGTCGTCGAGGGCGCCGGCGGTGTCTTTGTCGGCGGCGCGGAGGTGAGCGCGGAGGCGGTAGGGGTCGGGGGCGTCGGGGAAGCGGGTGATGGCGCGCTCGGCGTAGGCGCGGGCGTCGGCGCGTGCCTGCGCGGGGTCGGGGAGGGCGTCGGCGGCGACGATGAGGCTCTGGGCGACGCGGAGGTGCGCGGTGAGGGGGTCGGGGTGCTGCGTGGTGTAGGCGTCGAAGCGGCTCAGGGCGCGGTCGCGCTGGTTGAGGTGGAGGCTGGCGAGGCCCTGGAGGAGGAGGAGGTCTGGGGGTGCAGGGGCGCTCGGGGTGGGCTCGGCGTCGGGCTGGGCGCTGCTGGCGAGGTCCGCGAGGTCCTGCCAGCGCTGGAGCTGGGCGAGGAGGTCGAGGGCGCGGAGGAGGAGGGCAGGCTGGGCGGGGTGGGCCTTGAGGAGCTTGTCCAGCGTGGCGCGGGTCTGGTCGGGGTGTCCCTGGAGGGCCTGGAGGCGGGCGACCTCCAGGTTGGCGTCGGTGTGCGCGGGGAGGTCCTTGAGGCGCTGGCTCCACCAGGCGAGGGCGGCGTCGGTGTCGGGGCCTGCGGCGAGCCGGGTGCCGAAGTCGTCGCTCTGGGCGCCGCCCTGGGCGGAGACGGCGTTATAGCGCGTCCAGACCTTCATGATCTCTTCGCTCTGCCCTGTGAGCTGTGTGGTCTGGAGGAGGTTGTACCAGACGTTGATCTGTCCTGGGGCGAGCTTGAGGGCCTGTTGGTAGCGTTCGGCGGCGACGTCGTAGCGGGTGAGTCGGCGGAGCGCGGCGGCTTGATCGAGGAGGGCGGTGATCTTGTCGGCGCGGGCCTCGGTGTGGGCCTTGATGGCGTCCTTGAGCATCTTGTCGTCGCGCTGGCTCCAGGCGATGAGGGCGACGCGTGCGAAGGCGCTGGCGGCGACGTTGCGGTTGGGGTGAGCGAAGAGGGGGGAGAGGGTGGTGATGGCGCGGGCGGGCTGTCCGGCGTCTGCGAAGGTGTCGGCGGCCTGGAGGTCGGCGTCTGCGAGGTGGAGGGGGAGCTTGAAGGTGGCGTCGTGGAGGCCTTTGAAGGCGTCTTCGGCGCGGGGGTCCTGGGCGACGGCGGCGAGCTGGAAGCGCGCGAGGGCGAGGTTGGGGTCGGCGGGGTGGACGCTGGCGAGGGCGTTGAGGAGGTCGGCGGCTTCGCGGAGGAGTCCGAAGGCGCGGAGGACGTAGGCGGCGTCGATGAGGTCGCGGAGCCTGGCGGCGTCGGCGGGGTCGAGGAGGCGCGCGGCGCCGGGTGTGAAGAGGTGCGCGGTGGCGGGGCTGGTGCGGAGGGTGTCGAGGGCGAGGGCGCGCTGCTCGGTGAGGAGGAGGGTCTCGATGAGGAGGGGGAGGAGGAGGGTGTCGTTGTGGGCGTTGCGGATGGCGTCGCGGATGAAGCGCTCGGCGTCCTGGGGGCTGCCGTAGGTGAGGAGGGTGTGGGCGACGCGGGCGACGGCGCGCTTGTAGGCGTCGGGCTGGTCGGCGTAGAGGGTGGTGTAGCGGAGGAAGGCGTCTCGGGCGCGCTCGGGGGCCTGCTGGTTGAGGTAGAGCTGTCCGAGGCGGAGGTCCTCCTGGGCGGGTGCGCGCTCGGAGGCGGAGGCGAGCTGGACGATGGCGGTGTCGTCGTGGAGGAGATCGGCGTAGACGAGGCCGAGGTTTTTGTAGAGGGAGGTGGGGTCTTCGCGCTCGGTGAAGAGGGGTCGGTAGAGGGCGGGGAAGCGCTTGGCGCCGATCTGGGCGAGGACGCGTCGGAGGGTGTCGCGGTCTTGGAGGAGGAGGGCCTCGGCGCGTGCGGGCTCGGAGCTGTCGAGCTGGTCGCGGAGGGCGTCTACGATCTCGAGGTTGTCGTCGTAGGCGGCGAGGAGTTCGATGAGGAGGGCGAGGTCGTTGCGTGAGGCGGCCCAGAGCCGTGCGTCGCGTGTGCCGCGGGCGTAGTCGCCGCGCTGAAGCTCCAGGAGGGCGAGGGTGCGCCGGAGGTCCTGGGGTTTATCGACGCGTGCGATGGCCTCCTGGGTGAGCTGCAAGGCGAGGTCGAGGTAGGGTGTCTGGAGGAGCGCGGCGATGAGGGTGGCGTAGGCGGCGTCGGGGTCGCGGGTGGTGTCGAGGGCGACCTGGAGGTCGCGCTGGGCGCCTTCGAGGTCGCCTTGAAGGGCGAGGAGGGCGGCGCGTTGGAGTCGTGCGCGCCAGGTGGCGCCGCCGGCGTCGATGGCGCGGTTGAAGGCGTCCATGGCGCGTGCGGGCTCTTCGTGCTGGAGGTAGAAGTTGCCGAAGGTCTCCCAGGCGGCGGCGGGGTCGGCGGCGCGCTGTGCGGCGTCCTGGAAGAGGGTGTGCGCCTGCTGGGTGTCTCCGGAGCGCCAGGCGGCCTTGGCGAGCTGGGTGAGCGCCTCGGGGCTGTCGGGTTTGAGCTTGAGGAGGTCGCGGTATTCGCGCAAGGCGAGGTCCCAGCGTCCGGCGCCTTCGTAGACGGTGGCGGCGCGGAGTCGGGCGGAGGCGGTGGCTCGGGAGAGCTGGAGGTAGCGGTTGACGAGGGCTTCGAGGCGGTCGGTCTGTCCGGTGTGGGTGAGGAGGGTGGCGAGGTAGTCGAAGGCGGGGCTGAGGTAGGCTTCGACGTTCTGGTCGATGACGCGCTGGAGGTACTTGGCGGCGAGGTCCCAGGCTTCGGCCTGGAAGGCGAGCTGTCCGACGGTGAAGTTGCGCTCGCCCTTGTCGCGTCCTTGTTTGAGGTACTCGGTGAAGTGTTTGTCGGCGCGCTCGCGGTCGGCGCGGGTGGTGTGGAGGAGGGCCTCTCCGAGGAGGAGGTGCTCGTTGGGTGAGAGGGTGTGTCCCTGGGCGACGGCCTTGTCGAAGGCGGCGACGGCGAGGGGGTAGAGCTGGAAGCGCTCGTTGGCGAAGCGTCCTGCGAAGGCGGTGAGCTCTTGGGTGGGCTGGTCGGGTCGTGTAGGGAAAGCGTCTACATAGGCGACAAAGAAGGCGCGCGCTTGATCGCGGAGCTGTTCGGCGCGGTCGGGGCTGGTGCGCTCGTAGTCGGCGGAGAGCTCCCAGAAGAGCTCTCCGAGGTCTGCGAAGAGGCTCGGGTTGTTGGCGTGCTGCTTGAGGAGGCGCTGGTAGAGGCGGAGGGCGAGCTGGCGTTGTCCGCGTCGTTCGAGGAGCCGCCCGGCTTTTCTCACGGCGAGGAGCGGATTTTTGGACTTGTCGATGAAGGTGTTGAGGAGGGTGGCGGCGCGCTGGGTGTCTCCGCTGAGGGCGTAGCGCTGCGCGGCCTCGTAGTAGAGGTCGGCGTCGTCGGGTTTGAGGGTGAGGAGCTCTTCGATGACGAGGAGCGCGTCCTCCGCGAGCTGGGGGCTGGCGAGGCGTGGGAGGAGGGTCTCGAGGGCGCGTGTGCGGTCTTTGGGCTGGGCGTCGAGGAAGCGCTTGTAGGCGGCGCGCATGTCGCGGTCGCGTCCGCGGTCGCGGTAGAGGTCGCCCAAGGCGAGGAGGGCCTCGGGTGCGGTGTCGGCGTGTTTGGCGGCGTCTTCGAGGAAGGCGCGGGCGTTGTCTTCGTCGAGGCGTCGGGCGTAGAGGTTGCCGATCTCGAGGGCGGCGCGGTGGGGTTGGGGTTGCTTCTTGATCCAGTCGCGCCAGAGTTTTTCTTCGCGCTCGGGGAAGCCTGCGTCGTAGAGGGTGCGTGCGAGGAGGCGTGTGATGTCGTCGTTGTCGGGGTGTTTCTTGTGTCCGGCCTGTGCGATGTCGAGGGCGTCGTTGTGCTGCTTGCTGGCGTTGAGGAGGGAGACGGCGGTGACGAAGTCCTCGGGGCGCTGGGGTGAGCGCTGGATGTAGAGTCGGAGGGTGTCGGTGAGCTCGCGGCGTCGCTTGGCGGCGGCGAAGGCGCGCGCCAGCTCCATGAGGACGTCGGGCTCTTCCTGTGCGCGGAGGGCGTCGTTGTAGTAGGCGACGGCGGCGTCAAGCTCGTTGCGTCGGACGAGCCAGCGGGCGTTGGCGAGGGTGGCGTCGCGCTTGCTGGCCTGGGGTGAGCGCTCGACGAGGCGTCGGAGGGCGTCTTCCATGTCGCCGCGTCGATCGCGTCGGAGGAGGAGGTCTGCGAGGCGGTGTGTGAGGTCGGGGTGGGGTGTGGCGTGGGCGCTGGCGTCCTGGAGGAGCTCGATGGCGAGGAGGGGGTGGTCGCTGGCGGCGGCGGTGTCGGCGGCGCGGAGGAAGGCCTCGGGGGGTGCGGGCTTGCCCTGGGTGTCGAGCCAGGCGCGGAGGGTGGCGTAGCCTTCTTCGGTGCTGGACTCGCGGAGGAGGAGGGCGGCGAGGTCGAGGTGTGCCTTGGGGACGCTGGGGTCTTTGGCGATGGCGCGTCGCCAGGCGTCGGCGGCGAGGGCGGTGCGTCGTCGCAGGAGGGCGCGCTCTCCGACGCGGTGGAGGCGCAGAGCGGCCTCGCGGGTGTCGGGGTGGTTGGTGTAGCGGTCGAAGAGGGTCTTTGCGGCCTCGTCGTCGAGGGCGAGGCGGAGGGAGGCCTCTTCAAGCAGGAGATCCGGCGCGTCTGGATATATCTTGACGAGTTCTTGATACCAGTCGGCGGCGTCTTGATAACGTCCGAGGCGTTGGAGCTTGAGGCCGACGGCCTCGCGGGCTTGTTGGAGGGTGTCGGGGGTGGCCTGGGGGTGCTGGGGCTGGCGCTTCTGGAGGGCGAGGATGAGCTCGACGGCGGCCTCGGGGGAGTCGGCGTCGAGGGCGGCGGTGATGGCGGCGGGGAGCGCGGTGTTGAGGTCGGGTGCGTCGGGGTGTGAGGCGATGGAGGGTTGGAGGTCGATGGCCTTGACGAAGTGTCGGACGGCCTCGACCTGGGAGCCGACGCGGAGCTGGATGCGTGCGTAGGTGAGGTGCGCGGCGGGGTCTTCGGGGAGGGCGTCGAGGGCGCGGTCGGCGTAGGGTCTGGCCTCGGCCCAGGCTTCGCGTTCGACGAGGACGCGTGCGAGGAGGAGGTTGAGGGCGGGGTCGCGTCGGTCGTCGCGGAGCCCCTCGCGGGCCTCGCGTTCGGCGGTGTCGAGGTCGCCTTGAGCGAGGGCTTCGAGTCCGGTCTGCGCGTAGTTGTGGCAGGCGGGGGCGGCGACGCCGAGGGTGGCGGCGAGAGCAGCGGAGGCGAGTCCACGGGCGAGGAGGGCGTCGAGGCGTCGTCGGAGGGTCATCGAGGCTCCCTGGAGGGTGTCAGGGCGCGTCGCGCCCCCAAGCTGGGGACTATGCCTAGCACACCTGCGCCGTCGTTCCAACGGGGCGTCTGGCGGAGGGCTTGAACCGGTGGCAGGTGTGGTTCAGGATGGCGCAGGTGAGGTGGGGAGGTCGTAGCGCGGAGGCGGGAGCGATGCAGGAGCGAGTCGAGGGGAGCGAGGCAGGCGAGGCGGAGGTGTCGGCGCCGGAGGTGGTGCGTGAGGGGGCGTCGGCGGCGTTGGCGGAGGTGCTGCGCGAGCAGGCGGAGGCGCTTGGGGAGCGGGTGCGTCAGCGCCAGGTGCCGAAGGCGCAGGTGAGCGCGGCGCGGGGGTGGCTGCGTCAGGTCTATGGGTGGGAGAGCGATCCTGCGGCGCCGCTGCGTCCGGCGGTGCGGCTGGTGCGGGAGGGGGAGGCGCTGCTGGGTGAGGGTGCGTCGCGCCAGGCGCGGGTGGAGTTTGCGTGGTGGATGTTCCACCGGCTGATGCGTCGGTGGCCCGCGACGGTGCCGTGTCTGCATCGGGTGCGGATGGAGCGCGCGGCGGCGGTGACGGAGGCGATGGTGGACGCGCGGCTGGATCGTCTGGACGCGATCTTCGGGTTGTTGAAGGTGGAGTGGGACTTCGCGTCGCGGGAGGTGAAGCCCCGGAAGCTCTCGGCGGCGGACATGCCGGATCGGGAGATCGTGAAGAAGCAGGGTTCGACCTAGCGGAGGGCGCGGCGGAGGACCTCGGCGGGGTGGAGGGCGGTGCGTTGTGCGCCGTCGAAGATCTGGTGTCGGCAGCTGGTGCCGGGGGCGACGATGAGGGTGCGGGGGGCGTCGTCGAGCTTGCGGACCTCGGGGAAGAGGACCAGCTCTCCGATCTTCATGGAGAGGTCGTAGTGTTCGGCCTCGTAGCCGAAGGAGCCGGCCATGCCGCAGCAGCCGGTGGGCAGCTCGCGGACGGTGGCGCCAGGGAGGAGCTTGAGGGCGGCGTGGGTGGCCTGGGTGCCGGCGATGGCCTTCTGGTGGCAGTGGCCGTGGAGGGTGATGTTCCAGGGGCCGTCCTGGAAGGCGAGGTCTGCGAGGCGTCCGGCCTGGGCTTCGCGGGCGATGAACTCTTCAAAGAGGAGGGTGTGTGCGGCGACGCGCTGGGCTTTTTCGCGGAGGAGGGGGTCGTCGAGGAGATCGGGGGCCTCGTCGCGGAAGGTGAGGAGGGCGGAGGGTTCGAGGCCGACGATGGAGAGGCCGCGCTCGGTGTAGCCGTAGAGGCGCTCGATGGTGTGGCTGAGGACCTGGCGTCCCTTGCGGAGGAGGCCTTTGGAGATCTGGGTGCGTCCGGACTCGAGGCCCTGGGTGACGATGACGCGCCAGCCGGCGGCTTCGAGGACCTCGACGGCGGCGATGCCGACGTGGGGGTCGTTGAAGTGGGTGAACTCGTCGTTGAAGAGGACGACTTCGCCGTGGCGTCCGGCGTGTGCGGGGGGCGTGTGTCGCTCGGCCCAGGCGCCGAAGGTCTGTTTGGCGAAGGCGGGGACGCGCCGCTTGGGGTGGACGCCGAGGACCTTGTGGGTGAGGCCGAGGTTGGCGCCCCAGTTGGCGAGGCCGGGGGTCCATGAGGCGAGGCGCGCGAAGGCGGAGAAGTCCCCGAAGACGCGGGCGCGGAGTGGGGTGCCGTGTCGGTCGTGGTAGTGCTGGAGGAACTCGGCCTTCATGCGTGCCATGTCGACGTTGGCGGGGCACTCGGACTTGCAGCCTTTGCAGGAGAGGCAGAGGTCGAGGACCTCGTAGAGCTCCTTGGCGGAGAGGGCCTCGTCGGGTTGGCGTTCGATGAGGAGGGTGCGGAAGACGTTGGCGCGTCCGCGGGTGGTGTCCTTCTCCTCTTTGGAGGCCATGTAGGAGGGGCACATGGTGCCGCGTCCGGGGGATTTGCGGCAGGCGCCGGCGCCGTTGCATTTTTCGGCGGCGCGGAGGAGGCCCATGTCGCCGGACCAGTCGAAGAAGGTGGCGATCTGGGGGTCAGGGGTCTGGGGATCGGCGCGGAGGTCGGTGTCCATGGGCTCGGCGTCGATGATCTTGGCGGGGTTGAGGATGTGCTGGGGGTCGAAGAGGTTCTTGACGTCGCGGAGGAGGGCGAAGGCGTCGGGGCCGAGCATGCGCTCGACGAACTCGCCGCGGAGTCGTCCGTCGCCGTGCTCTCCGGAGAGGGAGCCGCCGAAGCGCCGGACCAGATCTGCGACGTCCGAGGCTATCCCTCTGAATTTCTTGAGGTCTTCAGGGTCTTTGAGGTTCAGCTCGGGGCGGAGGTGCAGCTCTCCGACGGAGGCGTGGGCGTAGTAGACGCAGCGGGTGCCGTACTTGTCCATGAGGGCGGCCATGGCGCGGACGTACTCGGGGAGGTCTTCGACGGCGACGGCGGTGTCTTCGATGCAGGTGACGGCCTTGACGTCGCCGGGGACGCCCATGAGGGCGCCGAGGCCGGCCTTGCGCAGCTCCCAGACCTGGCCGAGCTGGGGTGGGCGGAGGATGGGGAAGGCGTAGCCCATGTTGCGGGCCTTGAGGTCGTCGATGACGGCCTGGGCGCGGGTCTCCAGGCGCTCCTTGTCGTCGTCGAAGAGCTCGATGGCGAGGATGGCGGCGGGGTGGCCCTCGACCCAGAAGCGGTTGCGGAGCTGCTCGATGTTGTTGTCGGTGGCGGCGAGGATGAGGTCGTCGATCAGCTCGACGGCGGCGGGGTGGTGTTCGACGGCGGCCAGGGTGGCGCGCATGGAGGCGTCGAGGCTGTCGAAGTGGGCGCAGATGATGAGCTTGTTCTTGGGTCGCTGGACGAGGTTGAGGCGCGCGCGGGTGATGAGGGCGAGGGTGCCCTCGGTGCCGGTGAGGAAGCGAGCGAGGTTGAAGGGGGGGCCGTCGGGGTCGAAGGGCTGGCTGAAGGCGAGGGCGTCGAGGGGGTAGCCGGTGTTGCGCCGGACGATGCGGGGGTCGGGGTAGGCCTTGAGGATGAGGTCGCGGTGCTCGGTGACGAGGTTGAAGAGGTCGCGGTAGATGCGTCCCTCCAGGCCGTCGGCCTGGAGCTTGAGCTTGAGCTGCTCGTCGTTGAGGGGGCCGAAGGTGGCGCGTGAGCCGTCCGCGAGGACGGCGTCGATCTCGATGACGTGGTCGCGGGTGGTGCCGTAGAGGATGGAGTGGGAGCCGCAGGAGTTGTTGCCGATCATGCCGCCGATCATGCAGCGGTTGGAGGTGGAGGTGTCGGGTCCGAAGAGGAGGCCGTGCTTGGCGAGGGCGTCGTTGAGGTCATCGAGGATGACGCCGGGCTCGACGGTGGCGGTGCGTCCTTCGGGGTCGATCTCCAGGATGCGGGTCATGTAGCGGGAGACATCGACGACGAGGCCGTTGCCGACGCACTGCCCGGCGAGGCTGGTGCCTCCGGCGCGGGGTATGAGGGGGAGTCGGTAGCGCGCGGCGAAGGCGACGAGGGCGGCGCAGTCGTCGGCGTCTTTGGGGCGGACCACCCCCAGGGGCGTCTCCTGGTAGACCGAGGCGTCGGTGCTGTAGAGGATGCGCGAGATGGGGTCTGCGTGGATCTCGCCCTGGAGCTGGCGCGCGAGGGCGTTGAGCAGCTCGTTGGCGCGGGCGAGATCCTGCGTGGGGGAGGGGGCGGTGAGGGAGGTGCTCATGGTGGTCTGCTTGGGGGTCCAGGGGGGGCTCCCCCCTGGCGGGTGGGGGCAGGGGCCAACCCTGGCGGGGGGGGGGGGGGTTTTATGTGGTTTGG
>CAUJGC010000598.1 GCA_963169075.1 Myxococcota bacterium | reverse complement strand
ACGTCGAGGTGTGACGGGCTGCGGGCAGCGGGCCACGAGCAACGAGCAACGAGCTTCGGGCGACGGGGCAGAGGAGCGGGGGGGGGGGGGGGGGGGGGGGGGGGGGGGGGGGCGGGGGGGGGGGGGGGGGGGGGGGGGCGGGGGCCGGCGCGGGGCGGTGAGGTGGACGGCGCGGCGGAGGCGGTCGAGGACGTGCTCGCGGTCCAGGCGAGCGGGCTGGTGGAGGGCGCGGCGCGCCCAGCCCAGGGGCTCCCAGGGGCGCGCGGCGCGGCCCAGATCGACGCGCCGGGCGCGGGGGGCGGGGTGGGGGTCGAGCCAGGGCGCCAGGGCCAGGAGGGGGGCGTAGGCGGGGGGGGCGGTGAGGGCGACGGACTCGGCGCCGTCGGCCAGCAGCTCGCGGGCGACGGGGAGGGCCAGGAGGACATCCCCGAGGGCGCCGCGGGCGATGAGGCGCCAGGAGCGGCTCACCGCGCGCCTCGCAGGGAGGTCGGCTGGGTGCTGTTGAGGGCGGCCAGGGCGCGCTGCGCTGCGTCCAGCGTGTCGGCCAGGTCGGCGCGGCGAGGGGGGGCGGGGAGGGGAGGCCCGAAGCGGACGACGACCTGGGCGCCGGGGGCGGGGATCCAGAAGCCGTCCCAGGTGGAGTCCAGCTCCCAGCGCGGCCACGCCTCGACCCCGACCGGGGTGATGGGGACGCCGGTCATCCGCGCCAGCGCCGCCGCGCCCGAGCGCGCGCAGAAGGGCGGCCCCGACGGCCCGTCCACCGCCAGGAGCGCCGAGGCGCCGCCGCGCACCGCCGCCGCCAGATCCCGGAGCCCGCCTGCGCCGTAGCGCGACGTGGAGCCTGTCACTGAGCCGATCCCCAGCGCCTCCAGCACGGGGCGCTGGATCTGGCCGTCCCGGCTGGCGCTCACCAGCGCCACCAGCGGCGAGAGCCGCCGCGCCACCCCAAGCGCCGCCACCGCCCCAAGCTGCCGCCCGTGCCAGAGCGCGAAGATCCGTCGTCGCCCGGCCACGTCCTCCCGCGGGAGGTGCAGCCCCAGGTGCGCCGCGCCCTCCACCCGCACCGACCACGTCGCCGCGAGCCCGCGCACCACGCGCGGCAACGCCGCGATCACCCAGGGCTCCCAGCCTGACGGTAGACGCATCCCAGCACTCCCCATGCGATCCCAGGGAACCCCCCGGAGGACCTGACGACTCTATAGAATGTCTCCGGGAACCCCAAGGAGGACTTCACGCCTCCGCCCAGCCTGGCCGTGAGCCGAGCGGAGCACTTCACACCTCCGCCCAGCCTGGCCGCGAGCTGGGGGAGGTCTCGACACCTCCGCCCAGCCTGGCCGCGAGCCGAACGGAGGTCTCGACACCTCCATCAAGCCAGCTCGCGAGCCGAACGGAGGACTCCGCACCTCCACCCAGCCAGCTCGCGAGCCGAACGGATAACTCGACACCTCCCACCCCTCAGACCGCGAGCTGGGCGGAGGACTCGCTGCTCCCCCCCTCGCTCCCCCCCTCGCGCCCATCCCAGCGGCGGTGTCCCCCCGTCACGGGGGGGACCGGGGGCGTTGCTCCGGGCTTTGCCCGGAGCTTACGCCCCCGGGGGGGTTGCGCGCCGCCGCGCCTTATGCTTTTGTCCTCGCGCCCGAGCGCTGGCTGCCGCAGGCGGCCCCTCGTCTGGCTCAGAACGACCCTGCCTGGATCTGATACGCCCCATGTCCGAGATGACCCATCCTTTGATCCGCTGCGGCTTCGTGGCCCTGGCCGGTGTGCCCAACGTGGGGAAGTCCACGTTGATGAACGCGGTGCTGGGCCAGAAGATCAGCATCGCCACCTCGCGCCCGCAGACGACGCGCAACCGCATCGTGGGGATCCACACGATGAAGGAGCGCGGCCAGATCATCTTTGTCGACACGCCGGGCATCCACAAGCCGGTGAAGCAGCTCAACGCGCTGATGGTGGACACGGCGCTGAAGAGCATCGGGGACACGGACGTGGTGCTCTTCGTGGTGGACGCGACCGACGCGCTCAAGCACGACAAGCCGACGCCGGGGAACCGCTTCGTGGCGGATCGGCTGGCGGAGATGGGGCTGCCGGTGCTGGTGGCGATCAACAAGATCGATCGCGTGCGGGACAAGGGGGCGCTCTTCCCGATCATCGACGCGTATCAGGATCTTGGGAACCTCCAGCCGCAGGCGGTGATCCCGATCTCGGCGCTGGAGCGGGACAACCTGGACACGCTGGTGACGCGGCTGCTTGGGGTGATCCCGGAGGGGCCGCAGCTCTACCCGGAGGACATGACCACGGACCAGGCGGAGCGCTTCATCGCCGCCGAGCTGATCCGGGAGAAGCTCACCCTCCAGACCCGCAAGGAGATCCCCTACAGCTCGGCCATCGTGGTGGAGGAGTTCAGCGACGACCCGCGGCGGAACCTGCTGCGGATCCGGGCGGTGATCCACGTCGAGCGCAGCAGCCAGAAGGGGATCATCATCGGCAAGGGCGGCGCGCGCCTCAAGCAGATCGGCAGCCAGGCCCGGGCGGAGCTGGAGCGCTTCTTCGACCGGCAGATCTTCCTCGACCTCCACGTCAACGTCATCGACAACTGGGCCGACGATCCTCGCCTGCTCAAGTCGCTGGGCTACACCCCCTACGAGAGCTGAGTCCCATGACCGCCCGCCCGCTCATCGCCATTGTGGGCCGACCGAACGTCGGCAAGAGCCGCCTCTTCAACCGCCTCATCGGGCGCCACCAGGCCATCGTCGAGGACTTCCCCGGCGTCACCCGCGACCGCCAGTACGGGGAGGGCGAGTGGTACGGCAAGGCCTTCGCGGTGGTGGACACCGGAGGCTTCGAGCCCGAGAGCGAGGACGTCCTCCTGAGCCAGATGCGCGAGCAGGCGCAGCTGGCGCTGGAGGAGGCCGACATCATCTTCTTCGTCATGGACGCCCGGGAGGGGCTCACGCCGACGGACGAGGAGATCGCCCGGATGCTCCGCAACACGGAGAAGCCGCTCTTCCCCATCGCCAACAAGATCGACGGGGCGCGCCACGACGACCTCATCGCGGAGTTCTACGCGCTGGGCTTCGAGCGGATCTACCCGACCAGCGCCGAGCACGGCTACCAGATGGACGACCTGCTCGACGAGGTCGCCCTCCTGCTGCCGCCGGAGGAGGACGTCGGGTCGTCGCGCTTCACCGACGAGGATCGCCCGCTGCACCTGGCGGTCATCGGCAAGCCCAACGCGGGCAAGTCCACGCTGATCAACAGGCTGCTGGGGCAGGAGCGCCTCCTGACCAGCGACGTGCCAGGGACGACCCGCGACGCCATCGACACGCTGCTGGAGCGCAACGGCGAGCGCTACCTCCTCATCGACACCGCCGGGGTCCGGCGGCGCAAGTCCATCTCCGAGCTGATGGAGAAGTACTCGGTGGTCAAGGCCTTCAAGGCCATCGACCGCGCCGACGTGGTCCTCTACATGGTCAACGCCGAGGAGGGCCTCACCGAGCAGGACAAGCGCCTCATCCGCATGACGGTCGAGAAGGGCAAGCCCCACGTGCTGCTGGTCAACAAGTGGGACACGCTGGAGAAGGACAACTCCACGGCGGGGGCCTGGGCCAAGGCGCTCCAGGACGAGCTGCGCCTCTTTGACTACGCGCCGATCCTCTTCATCTCGGCGCTGAGCGGCCAGCGCGTCCACCGCATCCTGGAGACGGCTCAGGAGTGCGCCCAGGAGTGGACGCGCCGCATCGGCACCGGCCCGCTCAACCGCTGGTTCCGCGCCTTTGTGGACGGCAACCCGCCGCCGGTGCACCACGGGCGGCGCCTGAAGCTCTACTACGCCTCCCAGGTCGCCATCCGCCCCCCCACCTTCATGTTCACGACCAACCACCCCGAGGCCATCCACCAGGGCTACGAGCGCTTCCTCCTCAACCAGCTCCGCAAGGACTTCGAGTTCAAGGGCACGCCCCTCAAGCTCTTCTTCCGCAAGGCAGAGGATCGCAAGAAGGAGGAGGCCACGGGGGAGTGATCCCCACAGCTGCGCAGGCTCCAGGCTTGGCCTGGAGCTTACGCAGCCGGGGGGGGTCAGAGCTCGAAGTGGAGGTTGAAGCGCAGGAGCGCGGTGACGTAGACGGGGTAGTTGGAGACCTCTGCGAGGAAGGCGTGGACGTTGCCTTCGGCGCCGACGGAGAACCAGCGATAGCGGCGCCAATCGACGCCGAGGCCGACGCGGAGACCGAAGAGGGCGTCTTCGCCTTCGCTGTCCTTGAGGGTGGGGTCGGCGTTGTAGAAGGTGGCGGCGAGGGAGACGAAGGGGACCCAGGTGGTGATGTCGAGGGTGTAGAGGCCGCCGAGCCAGGCGGAGTAGACCTGGAGTCCTGGGAGCATGAGGTCGGGGTCGGAGAGGTGGTAGGCGCCCTGGGCGCCTGCGGTGAGGCCCCAGGTGTCGGTGAGGTGCCACTCCAGCCAGGCGGCGGCGCCGAAGCCGCCCTGTCCTTCGGGGGAGGAGGCGCGCTGGTCGGCCCAGAGGGGTCCGAGGGAGAGGGTGAGCTCATCCTCGACGGCAGCGGCCTGCTGGGGCGCTGCGAGGAGGAGGGCGCCGAGGAGCGGCGCGGCGATGAAAAGGAGGCGGGGGGCGCGAAGGCGCTTTGACATGCTGGGGGTCCTCCATATATAGTGCCGCGCCTGCTACGACGAGCGGCGGGGCCTGGGTGGCCTGCGGCGCGACGGCGGGCATCATAGCACGTCTTGGACGGGCTCAGGAGATCAACCACCGCGTCGCTGCGGTGAGGGGTGCTGCGAGATATGGCCATCAAAGTCAAGCTCAAGAAGAAGGATGAGGGCGGCGACGCCGAGGACGTGACCGGCGCGGAGAGCCCCGAGCTTCTGGACGCCGAGGACGCGGGGGACGCCGCGCCGTCTCCGGCAGGTCCGGCGCCGGCGGGCTCGCAGGCGCTCGACGATCTGCTGGAGCGGGATCTCTTCCTTGAGACGGCGGACAAGTCGGTCGGCTGGGCGGCGCAGAACCAGACGGCGCTGATCGCGATCTTCGCCATCCTCGCGGCGGTGATCGTGGGCGTCGTGATCTGGCAGAACCAGAGCGAGTCCACGACGGCGGAGCACTCGGCGTCGCTCACGGCGGCGGTGGACATCCTCCAGGCCCCCATCGAGGGTCAGGAGCCGCCCAACCCGCTGGCGCCGGAGAAGGACAAGAAGGCTCCCAAGCTGACCTTCAAGACGGCGCAGGAGAAGTACACCGCGCTGGGCGCCAAGGCGGACGAGGCGCAGGCCGCCGTCAAGGGCACCCCGGCGGAGGGGACGGCCACGCTCTTGAAGGCGCGCGCGGCGCTTGGGACGGGCAAGGTGGACGAGGCCATCGGGCTCTACCAGGGCTGGCTGAGCAGCCACGCCACGGCGCCCGAGCGGGCGTTCGTGCTCCAGGCGCTGGGCGAGGCGCAGGTGCAGGCGGGCAAGCCCGCCGAGGCCGCGGCGACCTTCGAGCAGCTCAAGGGCCTGGACGAGAAGGCGTGGGGCGAGTACGCGGCCTTCCAGACGGCGGTGGCCTACGATGTGGCCGCTGACAAGGACAAGGCCCGCGCCAGCTATGAGGCCTTCGTGAAGGGCTACCCCGAGAGCGACCGGGTCGCGCAGGCGCGCCTGCGCCTGGACCTGCTCTGAGCCGAGGATCATGCGTCGATCTGTCACGTTGAAGCGCGCGGCGCTCCTGAGCGCCGCGCTCGCCTGCGCGGG
>CAUJGC010000597.1 GCA_963169075.1 Myxococcota bacterium | reverse complement strand
GACCTCGAACTCGACGGTGACGTTGGTGGGTGAGCCGACGCCGGGGACGAGGGTGGCGACGCTGATGGTGCCGGGGAAGGAGCCCTCGTCGAACTCGATCTCGGTGGCGTAGCGGTTGATGGAGCCGGTGACGTTCTCCTCGATGTAGTCGATGAGGAAGCCGAAGGTGTCGCCCTCGACGCCGACGACGGCGTGGGTGAGGGTGACGTTGGTGGGGTTGCCGATGAGGCGGGCGGTGTAGCGGGCGGTGTGGTTGAGGTTGTTGAGGTTCTTGTCGTGCCACCACTTGCTGATGACGGTGGTGGCGTCCGCGCCGACGGGGGCCGTGGGGTAGGGCTCCAGGGGGTCGCTGGAGAAGGCGTAGCCGACGGCGAGGGGATCGGGCGTGGGCTCCATGTCCGCGATGTCGTTCTCGGAGGCCTGGAAGGGGTCGCCGGTGAGGAGGACGTGGGTAGGGAGCCAGATGCTGGTGGTGCCGTCCCAGCGCCCGTTGGGGGGATCGTAGGCCTGGTTGCCCTGGGCCTGGCCCTCGGGGGCGAGGTCGGTGAAGGTCTCACCCTGGTCGTGGGCGTTGTTGTCGTTGGTGTCCACGAAGGGCTCCCCGATGTCCCAGAAGGGCTCGCCCTCATCGTAGCTGCCGTTCTGGTTGATGTCGCTGAAGGCCTCCTCGCCGCGGGTGACGGCGATGACGGTCACGAGGCCGTCGCGGGGGTTGAAGCGGCAGGCGCCGGCGGACTCGGTGCGGGCGGCGCAGCCCTGGGAGGTGGTGTTGCAGTCGTCGCCGTCCTCCCACCAGGGCTCCCCGTCCATGTTGTCCACGTCGCAGGGGGGCTGACCGCCGGGGGAGTAGGGTGCGCTGACGGTGCCGACGTCGGCGGGGGGCTGCTGGGGCGACTGGGTGGTGTCCCACTTCTTGGAGGTCTGGGGCGAGACGATGTTGCCGCCCTCGGAGGCGTAGGTGACGCGCTGCTCGACGCCGACGCGGTTGCCGAAGCGATCGACGAGGACCGAGCGGCAGTCGAACTGGGCGTCCACGTTGACGGCGGTGCCCTGGCGTCCGATGAAGCCGCCGATGTTGCGGTGCTCGCACTGGAGGGTCATGCCGTTGCGGTTGGGGAGGGCGCCGATGATGGGGATGGGGTTGGAGGAGGCCTCCAGGACGGAGGAGCCGAGGCGCGCGATGGCGGTGACGCTGAAGGCGCCGGTGGAGGTGCCGCTCTGGACGGTGGTCTCGACGCGGCCGCGCTCGTTGGTGGTGGCCATCATGGCGCCGAGGGTGGTGCCGGAGGGGGAGTTGCGCAGCTCGAAGGTGACGGGGACCCCGGCCAGGATCTGGCGGTTGGTGTCCTGCACCGAGAAGGTGACGGTGGTGCTCTGGTTCTGGCCGCTGCCCCGGACGTAGAGGACGTTGGGGTTGGCGCCGATGATCTCGATGAAGCCGAGGGCGGTGACGGTGATGGTGACGCTCTCGGTGAGGGTGCCGCCGTCGGAGTCGGGGTCGGGGTTGACCAGCGAGACGGTGATGTTGCCGCCGCCCGCGGTGTCGCCGCCGAAGAAGCGCACCGAGGCCTTGCCGTTGGAGTCGAGGCTCTTGGTGAGGGCGAGGCGCTCGGAGTCGTCGTTGGCGCCCTCGGTCATGAAGCCGGCGCCGGTGAGGGCGAAGTCCATGGTGCGCCCCTGGAGGGCGACGCCGCTGGCGGAGTCGGGGAGGACGACCTGGGCCTCGACGGTCACGAAGTCTTCGCCGTCTGCGAGGACGCGCCTGTCGTTGGTGCCGAGGACGGCGCCGTTGCGCTTGACGGTGAACTCGATGGTGGTCTGCTCGGCGCCGCCCTGGGGGCGGACCTTGAAGGTCTCGCTGGCGCCCGTGCCGTAGCGGGCGTCCACGAACTCGGCGCGGACGACGGTGTCGCCCTCGTCGGTGGCGGAGGTCTTCATGTTGACGATCGCCACGCCTTCGGCGTCGGTGTTGGCGGTGGCGGTGGGCGTACCGGAGGCGAAGGCGAGGCTCTGGCCGCTCTCGACGGTGAACTTGATCGGGACCCCGGCGGCGACGGGCGCGCCGCTGCCGTCCACGACCGCCGCGGCGATCTTGACCGGGTTCCCGCCGACGCGGAGCTGCCCCTCGTTGAGGGAGAGGGCCGAGACCGTCCAGTCGCCTGCCGGGCCGGGGTTGCAGGTGACCTGGGTGGAGTTCTGGAGGGCGGGGTTGGCGCGGAAGGCGGTGACCAGCATGGTGGTGCCGGCCTTCTCGCAGCGGAAGGGCACCGAGAAGGAGCCCGTGATGGTGGTGATGGTCCCCGAGGTGGCGCCGCGGTTGGCGTCGGTCGCCTCTCCGCCGCCGAACCAGCCGAGGACGCCGTTGGTGTCGCCGGTGAACTTGGCCAGCTCCCCGACATCGACGACGGTGCCCGGAGGCATCGGCTTGTTGTCGGTGGTGAAGGCGGTCACGGTGACGTTGATGGGCGAGCCGCCGACCTCGGTCATCGCGGGGTTGACGCTGACGCGGATGCTACCGGGGGTCGAGCTCCCGCCCTCCTCGTCCTCACCGCAGGCGACCAGGGAGGCCGCGCCGAGGGCGAAGGTGAAGAGCCACAGCCAGGCTTGAGAGGATTTGATGTGCATCATAAGGCTCTTGCAGAACTCCAGGTCGAGGCTTCAAAGCGGACTCCCATATGGCAACGTACCGACCCACCCGGGGCGTGTCAAGCTTGCCACCACAGCCGCGACGGGCTAGAGTCCACCCCGCCGTGGTCGGCCCCCAGAAACCATCGCGCGCCGGAGCCTCGCCTGCCATGCCCGCCTCACCTCGCCTCGCCTCTCTGCTGCCTGCGGCGCTCTGCGTCGCGGCGCTCCCTGTCCTCTTCAGCGCGCCGGCGTCAGCGCAGGCGCCGCCGCTCCCTGTGCTTCGCCTGGAGTACGGTGCGTCGATCCCCCCGGTGGTCCAGGCCGAGGTGCGCGACGCGCTGGCCCAGGGCGGGAGCGCAGGCAGCGGCCCGGTCGAGGTGATCGACGCGGCGGCGACCCGCAAGAAGCTCCTCGACGCGAGCCCGGCGCTGGCGGGCTGCGAGTCCAAAGAGTGCCTCAAGCGCAGCGGCGAGGTGCTGAAGGCGACGGCGGGGCTGGCGGTGGAGGTGCAGGGGGAGGCGCAGATCTACGATATGCAGATCATCGTCTACAACCTCACCGACGGCTCCACCGCCACCTCCGAGAAGTTCTCCTGCGACGTCTGCACCGCCCGCGAGGTGGGCGAGAAGTTCACCACCACCCTCCAGGCCGTCCTCAAGCGGGTCCAGGTGAAGGCCCCGGCGCAGCCCGAGATCAAGGTCGCCCCGCCCAAGGAGGACCCCAAGCCGGTCAAGCCTGCGCTGGTGGAGGTGCAGATCCAGGCGACCCCTGCCGAGGCCCGCATCTTCCTGGACGACGCCCCGCTGGGGGCCGGGAGCGCCGCCGTGAAGCTCGCGCCGGGGGACTACCAGGTCCGCACCGAGGCGCCGGGCTTTGAGCCGACCCGCACCACCCTCATCGTCAAGCCCGACGCGCCGGGCCCGATCAAGGTGGAGCTGGCGTTGAGCCCCGTCGTGGCGGCGCAGGTGACGCCTCCGCCCCCCGAGCCGACCCCGACCCCGACGCCCGCTCCGGCGGCGTCGCCGGAGCGGAGCACCGGGCGGCTGATCGGCGGCGGCGTCGCGCTGGGCGTGGGCCTGGGGGCCCTGGGCGCCGGGGCGTGGCTGCTGGGGCTGGACGGTGAGGCGACCTGCGCGGAGGGGGCGATCAACCAGTGCCCGAACGTGTATGAGACGTCGGCGGGAGGGACGGTGCTGGTGGCGGTGGGCGCCTCCAGCGCGACAGCGGGGCTCTTCCTCCTCCTCTGGGATGTCCTCACGGGCGAGCCGACCCCGGCGGCGGCCCCGGCGACGACCCACCACCTCCGCCTCCACCTGGCCCCGGATCAGGTGGGCGTGAGCGGCGCGTGGTGAGGTGACCCCCCCGGCCCCGTGACGGCAACCCCCCCGGCCCCGTAACCTCCTGCTCGCTTCGCTCTCAGGAGGACCGGGGCCGGTCCCCCCCGTGACGGGGGGACACCGACGGGTCGCTGGCGAGCGAGCGCAGCGAGCGAGGTCGGGTGGCGAGCGAGCAAAGCGAGCGAGGTCGGTGCCCCCCCGTCACGGGGGGGGCCGGGGGCGTTCGTCCGGCCGAGCAGGCCGGACGTTACGCCCCCGGGGGGGTCAGCGCGCCTCGACGACGCGCTCGCCCGAGGGGGCCAGGCTGAAGACCGCGGGCCCGTCGATCCGCTCCCAGCCTTCCTGGGGCGGGTGGACCCCGCCGAGGACCGCGCTGGCGCGGAGGTGGCCGAAGGTCAGGCGCCGCTGCGGCGCCCGGTCGATGGGGTCGGCCTCCCGGAGGATCTCCAGGCCGCGGAGGCTGGCCGTGTAGAGGGGCTCGCCCAGGGTGCCGCCCAGGAGCGCCCGCTCGTGGAGGAGGAGGAGGGCGAAGCCCTCGGGGCGCTCCAGGCGCGAGGCGAGGGCGTCGAGCGTCGCCGCGACCGCCGCGCGGACGCGATCCAGCGGCGGCTGGGGATCGGTCCAGGACACGCTGCGCTCGCGCAGCTCGCCCAGGAGGTGGAGGAAGACCTCCTCGGCCAGCGCGCTCCCGCTGGCCGCGCCCTGGAGGGCGGGGTGTCGGGGGAGCGCCCCAGGCGCCAGCCCATCCAGGCTGCCGAGGGACACCATCATCCAGGCGCGGTAGCGGAAGGGCTCGGTGTTCTCCTCGCGGCGCTGCGGCGAGGGCGCGCCGCTGGAGAAGGCGACGAGGGCCTCGGCGCGGAGGGTGAGGAGGGTGGAGGCAAGGTCCACCACGCCGATCTCTTCGGGGCGCTTGCGGACGAGGGCCTGGCTCTCCTGGTCGTAGCCCAGGCCCCAGCTCGCCACGGGGGACGCCAGCGCCGCCTGGAGCGGCGGCCCCAGCCGCGCGAAGACGTGCGGGTTCAGCGTGTGATCGTTGGTCGAGAAGCCCAGGATCCGGCGCATAGGTGCCCCCTGCTCTGTGGTGTGGGCGAGCCTGCGGAGGCTCCTGGGGAGGGGAACGCCGGAGCGCCCGCCGCTATTCGGCAGGAGGCTGCGCCGCCCGGCGGTAGGCGCTCCAGATCCCGGCGCCCGCCATGATCTCCAGCACCTGCACCTCACCCTGGACCTGCTGGAGCGGCTCGACGGCCTCCAGCGGCCCCCCCTCCAGCGGTCGCGCCGCCAGCGCCGAGGCCCAGGCGTAGCGCACCTCGGAGGTGGGCTCGGGGATGGCGCGCAGGCGCGCCATGGGGTCGCCGCCCAGGAAGAGCAGCTCGGCGGCTGCCGAGCGCGTGTCAGGCGCCTTGTCGGCGCTCAGGGGGCGCAGCTCGCCCTCCAGCGTCTCCAGCTCCGCCGCCACCTTCACCAGCAGCGCCTCCTCGCCGTCCAGCCGCAGCCGCTCCAGCGCCGAGATCAGCACCTCCATCGCGCGCTGGCGGTGCTCCTCTTCCCGGAGGATGATCTTGAAGGTGCGATCCAGCGCCTCCGGGTTGGAGCGCACCAGCCCAAGCGCCGCCGCCACCCCCACCGCAGGCGCCGGATCGCGCAGCCCCCGGAGGAAGTCGTCCTCCCCGGCCGTCTTGTGAGCGCCCAGCGCCTCGTAGACCGCGCAGCGCACCTCCTCCTGCGCGTCGTCACGCAGCGGCCGCATGACCCGCAGCCCCGCCGCCGAGCCCCCATGCCCCAACCCCAGGAGGATGCGCCGCTTGAGCGCCGCCGAAGCCGGCCCCAGCGCGTCGCGCAGCGGGTCCACCGCCGCCTCGTCCCCCAGCGCCGCCAGGCCGATCCACGCCTCCACCGCCGCCTCGCCTTGGGGGCCGCTGCGCACGGCCTCCAGCGTCTCCCGCGAGGCGTCCAGGCGCGCGTGCTGGAGCGTCTGGAGGGCACCGAGATCACGCGCCCGCGCCCGCTCCAGGATCGGCGTCAGCCGCTCGGGCTGACCGCCCTCCAGCGCCAGGAGGCGCAGCGCAGCGCCCGCCACCGCCGGATCGCTGTCCTCCACCGCGCGCGAGAGCGCCGCCTGGGCGTCGCGGCGCTTGCCCTCCTCCTCGCTCTTGAGCTGCGGCCCCAGGCCGTAGCGCACCACCCGGAGGCGGAGCGCCGGCTCGCTGCTCTTGAGCCCCGCGGCGATCACCGCGTCCCGCGTCTCGCCGGGGGGCAGGAGCGCCAGCGCCTCCTCGCCGGTCACCCGCCGCAGGCGCGGGTCGCCGTCGCTGAGGAGATCCAGCAGCGCGCTCTGCGACGCCTCCGGCTCCACCGCCGCCACGCCGAGCGCAGACCCCAGCCGCACCATCCGGCTCTCATCCGAGCCCGCCTGCTTCAACAGATCCAGGAGCTGCGGGCTCCGCACCAGGCCCATCGCCCGCACCGTCTCGGCGCGGACGTAGGCATCAGGGCTCTCCAGGCCCCCCTGGAAGAGCCCGCGCAGCCGCTCCGCCTCCTCCGGGGGCAGCTCCGCAGGGGCGCTGCACGCGACCAGCAGCGCCAGCCCAGCCAACGCGCCGACCCAGCGCCACGACCTCCTCCCCTGCCCCATCCCTCAGCCCTCCGCCTGCGAAGCCATCCCCTGAGCGCGCAGCCAGCCGATCAGATCCGCCAGGACCCGCGCCCGCTCCACCTCGTTGAAGATCTCGTGATACATGCCGGGGTACTCGATGAAGCGCACGTCGTCGCTCCCAAGCCCCTGCGAGAGCCGACGCCCGCCCGCCGGGTCCACGATCTTGTCGTCGCCGCCCACCATGACCAGCGTCGGCAGCTTCAGCTCGCGGCTCCGGGCGAAGGTGTCCTCGATGGCCGCGTTCAGCTCGGTGAAGTAGCGCGCCGTCGCCACATGATGCACCAGCGGGTCCACCTTGTAGGCGTCCACGATGGCCTGATCGTGGGAGACCAGCGCCGCGTCGATGCCGCTCGGCATCGCCAGCGCAGGCACCACCCGGCTCACCCCGCGCCCCACCGTCGCCTTCCACGCCGGCACAGGCATCGAGAGCCCCAGGAGCGGCCCGCTCACCGCCAGCACGTCCGGCCGACGGCCGGACTCGCTGAGCGCGTAGCGCGTGGCGATCAAGCCGCCGTTGCTGTGCCCGATCAACGCCCGGCGCCCCTGCGGGTGCAGCCGATGCGCCACGTCGAAGGCCGCCCCCACGTCGATCAGGTACTCGTCATAGCGCAGCACGTGCCCGCGCTCCCCGTCCGAGCGCCCGTGCCCCCGCATGTCCGCCGCCACCACCACCAGCCCCGCCTCCACCAGCGCCGCGGCGACGTGCTCGTAGCGCCCCAGGTGCTCGCCGTAGCCGTGGACCACCACCGCCAGCGGCGCGTCCTCCGGCAGCGAGTCCGCGCCCCACGCCGTCCAGAACACCCGGCTCCCATCCAGCGCGCGCGCATAGCCGCTCTGACGCCCCATCGCACCACCTCCTCGCTCGGGTCGGCTCCACCTGGCGGCGCGCTGCACTTCACAGCCGCCGCCTCTTCCGTTACCGTACCGCCACGAAGCCCGGGGCGTCGAGTCCCCGCGCGCTCCCACCCCAAAAAAACCACGGAGCCTCGCTCAATGAACCTCCGCCGTCGCCTCGCCTACGCTCTCCCCCTCCTCGCCTTCGCCCTCCCCCTGAGCGCCTGCTGCGGCGACCTGGCCCAGACACCCCAGGTCCGCAAGGACTTCGTCGAGCGCTTCAACGCCGACCCCGACCTCAGCGCCTGCAAGCTCGAAGCCTCCGGGCCCGACCTGGAGACCCTCACCCTCAACTGCCCCGAGCAGGACCTGGCCTGGGCGGAACAACGCCTCAAGCCCGTCTGTTCAAGCTTCGACCCCTTCGGGTTCACCGCCCTCACCGCGGTGGGCAAGGACGGCCGCGCCCGCGTGGCCCTCGGCGCGGGCTGCGCCTTCACCCCCGAGACCGCCCCATGATGACCCTCCGGCGCCTCCTCCTCGCCGCGCTCCCCGCCGCCCTGGCGGCCTCCTGCTCCCAGGGCGCCGCCGAACCCCCGCCCGCCACACCCCAGACGCCGCCCGACGCCGCCCCCGTCCTGGTCGAGCTCTTCACCTCCCAGGGCTGCTCCTCCTGCCCCCCGGCCGATCAAGTCCTCAGCGACCTCGGGCGCGACCCCGCCATCATCCCCCTCGCCTTTCACGTCGACTACTGGGACTATATCGGCTGGAAGGACCCCTTCGCCTCACCCGCCTGGTCCAACCGACAGCGCGCCTACGCCCAGGCCATGGGCACCTCGCGCATCTACACCCCCCAGCTCGTCGTCAGCGGCCGGGAGCACCTCGTCGGCTCCAACAAGAAAGGCGTCCAGCAGGCCATCCAGCAGGCCCGCGCCACCCCGACCATCGCCACCCTCCAGGTCCAGCAGCGCCCCGATCCCCAAGACCCGCAGCGCATCGCCGTCACCGTCACCGTCACCCCGCGCCAGGGCGTCGCCAAGGAGGCCCACGAGCTCTTCGTCGCCCTCGTCGAAGACGGCGCCGCCACCCAGGTCACGCGCGGCGAGAACACCGGGCGCACCCTCCGCAACGACCACATCGTCCGCGCCCTCACCAAGAGCTGCACCCTCCTCCCCAACGACGCCAGCCCGCGCACCTGCGAGGCCACCCTCGCCGTCGACCCCGCCTGGAAGCCCGAGCACCTCCGCGCGGTCGCCTTCGCGCAACACCCCGGCACACGGCACGTCGCCGCCGCCGGGCGCGCGGCCCGCTAGCCGACGCGCAGCCCCTCCCCCACCACCTCCAGCCCCTCCATCCACGCGATCTCCCCGCGCCGATCCCGCGCCTCGGCAAAGCGCGCCTCGGCGCGCAGGTAGTTGGACGTGTAGCCTGACCAGCGCTGGCTCCCGTCGGGCTCCTCCACCCCCCTCCCCTCCCAGAGCACCGCGTGGCGCAGCCCCACCTGCGACGCCAGGAACTCCGCCCGGTGACGCGCCGCCGCCGCGTGCGCCGCCTGCGAGCGCGCGCGCTGCACCTCCGGCGCCACACGCCCCGGCAGCGTCGCCGCGTGCGTCCCCGCCCGCGGCGAGAAGGTGAAGACGTGCAGGTGCGCGAAGCGCAGCACCTCCAGCAGCTCCGCCGTCTCGGCCCACTCCGCCTCGCTCTCCCCCGGGAAGCCCACGATCAGATCGCTGGTCAGGTTCAGGTTGGGGATCGACGCCCGCGCCGCCTCCACCAGCGCCGTGAAGCGCGCCCGGGTCGTCCGGCGGCGCATCCGCCGCAGCACCCCGTCCGAGCCGCTCTGCAGCGGCAGGTGCAGGTGCGGGCAGAGCCGCGGGTCCGACCACAGCTCAAAGAAGCCCTCCGGCAGATCCCACGGCTCCAGCGATCCCAGCCGCAGCCGCTCCACCCCCGTCCGCTCCAGCAGCGCCTCGATCAGCCCGCGCAGATCCGTCCCCAGCTCGTGCCCGTAGCCGCCGATGTGGACCCCCGTCAGCACCACCTCCCGATGCCCCTCCTCCACACGGCGCTGCACCTCCTCGCAGAGCGACTCCACCGAGCGGCTCCGCTCCTCGCCGCGCGCCACCGTCACGATGCAGAAGCTGCACTTGTTCCTGCAACCGTCTTGCACCTTCACGAAGGCCCGCGCGTGGCTCGGACGGAAGAGCCACACGGGCTCCTCCTCCGGATCCTGCGCCAGCCGGGGCGGTGACTCCAGCGCCAGCACCTCCTCCAGGTGATCCACCAGCCGATCCTTCTCCGCGTTGGGGATCACCCGATCCACGCCCACCAGCCCCGCCGCCTCCTCCGGCTCCAGCGAGGCGAAGCACCCCGTCAACACCAGCCGCGCCGACGGGTTCTGCCGGTGGAGCCGCCGCGCCAGCTGCCGCGACTTCTTCGCCGCCTCCGCCGTCACCGCGCACGTGTTGAGCACCACCAGCCCGGCCTCCTCCGCCCGCTCCACCACCCGATGACCGCGCGCGTCCAGCTGGCGCATCCAGCCCTCCACCTCCGCCTCGTTCAGCCGGCAGCCCAGCGTCGCCAGATAGACCTCCATCGCTCCTCCTGTAACGCCGCGGACAGATGGGGTACACTCCACCCGTCCCTCCAACGCGGCCCAAACGCCGCTCAAGACCTCGGAGCCCCGCCCATGCGACAGCCCGCTGCACGACTCCTCGGCGCCGCCCTCGGCGCCCTCCTCGTCATCCTGACCGCGAGCCCTGCCCTCGCGGGCGGGTGGACTCAAGGCCAGGGCAAGTACTACCTCAAGATCTGGGATCGCTCCATCATCGGCAGCCGAAGCTATGATCTGGCCGGCGAGATCTCCGACGCGACCTCCTACCAGGATCACCAGCTCAACCTCTACGGCGAGTTCGGCCTGATCGACAAGCTCACCCTCGTCGGCTTCACCACCCCCGTGGGCTACGCCGACGTGGACGGCAAGAGCGCCACCTACGTCGGCCCCTCCTTCCTCGGCGCCCGCTACGGCTTCTTCCAGGACACCGTCCCCACCGCCCTGGAGGTCCACTACGCCTTCGCCCCCGGCGTCGGAGACGCCGATCTGGCCGCCCCCGACGCCCTCTTCACCTACCGACCCGTGGTCCCCTTCCAGCGCATCGACGCCGAGCTTCAGATCGGCTACCCCATCCCCGGCGGCTGGACCACGGCCAGCGTCGGCGGGCGCTACTACCTCAGCGGCGACTTCGACCCCACCCTCACCGCCACCGCCCAGGCGGGCTACAGCACCAGCTTCGGCCTCGTCGCGGACCTCCACCTCGGCCTCGTCAAGCCCAGCGAGGCCCCTGACATCAACAACACCGCGGGCACCGGCAACACAGACTACTTCGGCTTCGGCGTCGGCGTCTCCTACTGGCTCACCCCCCGCTTCGCGGTCAACGCAGGCTTTGACGGCGTCCTCTACGCCCGCGCCAACGCCGCCACCCCCTCCCTCACCCTCGGCGTGGAGCTGCGCTGACCTTTTTTAGACCCAGCACGCGACGCCGCGCGTTGCTGCTCCGCTATGGGTGGCGCCCATGACCCCACCGCAAGGAGCAGCAACGCCATGAAGTCACGCATCCGCCCCGCGGGCCTCTTCGCCTTCTTCACCACCAGCGCGCTCATCCTCGGCGCCGCCTCCCTCAACGCCAACCCGCCCCAGGCCAAAGAGCACCGCGCCGCCCTCGACATCGTCTCCAGGCACTTCAAGCCCCAGGTGGCCGCGCCCACCCGCGAGGTCCGCGGCACCCCCCTCGGCAACGGCTTCCGCGCCGAGTTCATCCCGGTGCAGGACGACAGCGCCAGCGTCGAGGTCGTCATCACCCGCGATGACCAGGCCCGCGGCGTCGCCACCGCCAACCTCCAGCTGGAGTGCACCTTCACCAGCTTCAACGGCAACGGCCGCTCCCGCGTCCCACGCCCCGCCCAGAGCGAGCAGGTCCGCCAGGACATCGCCGCCACCCTCGCCCCCGGCCAGTCCCTCCGCAAGCGCGTCACCTTCAAGCCCAGGCGCGTCGATGGCCTCACACCGGGGCAGCTCATCGTCCGCTCCAACGGCGCCGTCGTCAGCCAGGACATCTACATCGCCGCCCTCAGCGGCCCTGGCCGCCCCATCCAGCCCGCCAACCTCGTCTACTGAGCCCGGAGGCACACCATGCGCGGCGATCTCCTCCAGCTCCTCCTCGGCGCGCTCGCCGCCCTCGTCCTCGCGGGCGGCGTCATCGCCGCCCGCGAGGCCCTCCATGAAGAGGATCACCCCGTCGCCGTCGCAGACGCCCAGGGGAGGCTGGAGCACCTCGTGCTCCACGCCGACCCCGGCGCCTTCGATGACGTCGAGCACACCTACCGCGATCTCCTCCAGGCCCTCCCCGACGCCCGGATCAGCGTCGCCGTCCGCGCCCCCGAGGACTTCGACGCCTTCCGGGCCCGCTTCCCCGACCCGAGGCCGGAGCGCTTCGCCCCGGTCGTCATCGGCCACCCCATCACCACCTGGTCGCGCGACCGCTACACCCTGACGCGCCGCGCGGATGGCCGCGACACCCTCCTGGTCCCGCCGCAGTCTCCGGCCCCCCACCCCTCCCGCGCAAACGACTGGCTCGTCCCCTTCGAGCTGGCGCGCCAGGCCCGCCCCGGCGCCGAGGTCCACATCCTCCCCTTCGACTTCGACGGCGGCGACCTCATCATCGGCCCGCGCCTCGCCTTCGCAGACGCCAACCTCCTCCGCAAGAACCCCGCGCGCTTCTCCTCGCCGGGAGGCGTCGCAGACGCCCTCCGCGACGTCCTGGGCCGAGACGTCCTCGTCCTCGGGGAGCGCCCCGAGGACGTGCCCCACCACCACATCGGCATGTACCTCACCCCGCTCCCCAGCGGCGCCGTCGCCGTGGGCTCCCCCGCCCTCGCCCTGGAGCTGCTGGGCGGCGAGGAGGGGGAAGCCTTCGCGGACCTCCGCCGGAGGCTGGAGGAGGAGGGGCTCCCGGCGCCAGACCTCAGCGACGCCACCCGCGCGCGCTTCGACGGCCCGGCGGCCCAGCTGGAGCGGGCCGGGATCCGCGTCGTCCGCCTCCCTCTCCTCCCGCTGGAGGATCAGGTCACCTTCATCACCTACAACAACGGCGTCACCCGCGCGGCGGACGACCGCGCGACCTTCCTCATGCCCTCCTACGGCGTCCCCGCCCTCGATCAAGCCGCCGCAGGCATCCTCCAGCGCGAGGGCCTCCACGTCGCGCCCATCCGCGTCTGGTCCATCTTCCGCTACCACGGCTCGGTCCGCTGCCTCGTCAACGTCCTCTGAGACAAGAAGGGGGGGCTGGGGGCGGCTCGCCCCCAGCCGCCGGGGGCCCCCCCCAGAAAATAAAACCAAAAAGATATTTTTATTGGTTGGGGTTTTTTGTTGGGGGTGGGGCCGGGGGGGGGGGGGGGGGGGGGGGGGGGGGGGGCCCCCCCCCCGCTGTGGGGGGGGGGGGGGGGGGCCGCCACCACCTGAGCCGAGGGCTGGCGAGTCGCCGCCTTCTGGAGGGCCGGTACCGGTCCCACCACCAGGGACAAGGTTCC
>CAUJGC010000596.1 GCA_963169075.1 Myxococcota bacterium | reverse complement strand
GGGGTGTGTCTTCGAGGAGTTGCCATGGGAGAAACCGGGTGGGGAGGTCGTGTGGGTCGCGTTCCGTGGTGTGTAACAGGGAGGGGGTCGTGTTGATTCGCGCGTCGGGGGGTTGAATTGTAGACTTGATGAGTCCACATTGAGCTTCAACCCCAGCGATGGGGTGCGGCTCCGGGTCGTACCCAGGCCTCGGCCGAGGGAGGGACCCGCCCCTGGCGTCGCGTTGGCGACGCCGGGGGTCTGGACTCTCAACGGAGCGTGGAGTCCGTGGCAGCCGAGGTAGAGCACCTTGAGGCGCGCGCGCTGGGCGGGGTAGAGCGGCGTTGACAGGTGGGGGAGGGCGTGGTAGGTTCGCCCGCGTTTCTGGCCGGCGGCTGCGACGTGAGGGTCGTACCTGTCGGCGTGGAAGGGTCTGGCGCCTCGGGCGCCGCGAGCCAAGGGTTGGGTGCAGCCGTGCTGGTCGAATACATCCCCTTGATGGTGCTCTTTGCGTTGGCGCTGGCCGTGGTGCTTGCGATCGTGTTCGTGACCCCGCTGGTCGGCCCGAAGAAGTACTCCGAGGAGAAGATGGACGCCTTCGAGTGCGGGTCGGACCCGATCGGGCAGGCGCGGTCGCGCTTCTCGGTGAAGTTCTACCTGATCGCGATCACGTTCATCGTCTTCGACGTGGAGGCGGTCTTCGTGATCCCGTGGGCGGTGATCTTCCAGGATCTGGGGTGGTATGGGTTCGGGGTGATGTCGTTCTTCCTGGCGATCCTGACCCTGGGCCTGGTCTATGAGTGGAAGAGCGGAGGTCTGGAATGGGACTAGAGCAGCAGCTGCCGGGGTTCATCACGACCCGGCTCCAGCCTGCGGTGAACTGGGCGCGGCAGTACTCGCTTTTTCAGTATCCGTTCGTGACGGCGTGCTGCGGGATGGAGTACATGGCGACGGCGTGCTCGCGCTATGACATCGCGCGCTTCGGCGCCGAGATCCCGCGCTTCTCGCCGCGTCAGGCGGATCTCCTCTTCGTGGTGGGGACGGTGAACCACAAGCTGGCGCCCTTCCTGCGCCGCGTCTACGAGCAGATGACCGAGCCGAAGTGGGTGATCAGCTTCGGGGTCTGCGCCTCGACGGGCGGCTTCTACGACAACTACGCCACGGTGCAGGGCATCGACAAGATCATCCCGGTGGATGTCTACATCCCGGGGTGCCCGCCGCGTCCGGAGCAGGTGCTGGACGCGCTGATGCTGCTGCAGGAGAAGATCGGCCAGGAGCCGTGGGACAAGTACGCCTATGAGCGCCGCCGCGCGGTCGCGGAGCGCGAGGGCATGGACGGCCAGGATCGCTTCAGCGCCCTGGTGCCCTGAGGTTTCAGCGCGATACGAGGCAGGATGAGCGCAGAAGACATCAAGCGGCTGGGCCGCAAGTTCCGCAAAGAGATCATCGACACGAGCGACCGGCTGGGGATGGACACCGCCCTGGTGACGAAGGAGTCGCTGGTGGAGGTGCTGACCTACCTGCGGGACGACGAGAAGCTCCAATACAACATGCTCCGGCACCTCACCTGCGTGGACTACCTGCACCGGGAGCCCCGCTTCGAGGTCGTGTACGCGCTCTACTCCGTGAGCCGCCGCCAGCAGGTCGTGATCAAGGCGCCGGTGACCGAGGATGACCCGGTCATCGACAGCATCCACCACCTCTACGGGTGCGCCAACTGGGCGGAGCGGGAGGTGTGGGACATGTACGGGATCCGCTTCAAGGGGCACCCGGACCTGCGCCGCATCCTCCTCTACGAAGAGTTTGAGGGGCACCCGCTGCGCAAGGACTACGAGAAGCAGGCGAGCCAGCCCCGCGTGGAGCTGCTGCGCGCCGAGCGGGACGCCTTCGAGGAGTTCAAGACCTACCACCTCGGAGAGCCCGCCGAGGGCTCGCGCGTCTAGCGGAGAGCGTTGTCATGGTGGACACCAATCACGATATGGATACCGCGGGTATCCACACCGCCCCGATGCTGCTGAACATGGGGCCCTCGCACCCGGCCATGCACGGCACGGTGCGGATGGTGCTGACGCTGGACGGCGAGACCGTCATCAAGTGCGACGCGGAGATCGGCTACCTGCACCGCGGCTTCGAGAAGGAGTGCGAGCACTCGACGTGGACCCAGGTCTTCCCCTACACGGATCGCCTGAACTACGTCTCGCCGCTCCTGAACAACTTCGGCTTCGCCCTCGCGGTGGAGAAGCTGCTGGAGATCGAGGCCACGCCCCGCTGCAACTACATCCGCACCATCATGGGGGAGGTGGCCCGCCTGAGCGATCACCTCACCTGCATGGGCGCCGGATCGCTGGAGCTGGGCGGCTTCTCGGGCTTCCTCTACGCCATCGAGGCCCGCGAGCTGGTCTGGGACCTCATCGAGGAGGTCACCGGCGCGCGCCTGACCGTCAGCTACGGCCGCATCGGCGGGCTCAAGAACGATCTGACGGCGGACTTCGCGGAGCGGTGGAAGGTCGTCCGCGAGCGCGTCCTGCGGATCTGGGAAGACATCAACCGCCTCCTCACCAAGAACCGCATCTTCCTCGATCGTATGGAGGGCACGGGCGTCATCTCGCAGGCCGACGCCATCTCCTACGGGCTCACGGGGCCGATGCTCCGCTCCACGGGCGTGGACTACGACATCCGCAAGGACAAGCCCTACTTCGCCTACGGCGAGCTGGACTTTGACGTCCCTGTCGGGACCAGGGGCGACAACTACGATCGCTACCTGGTCCGCCTGGAGGAGATCCGGCAGTCCATCCGGATCATCGATCAGGCCCTCCTGAAGCTGCCCGACGGACCGGTCAACTGCGACGACCCCCGGGTGGTCCTGCCGGAGAAGGAGCGGGTCTACAACTCCATCGAGGGCATGATCAACCACTTCAAGCTCGTCTTCGAAGGCATCCAGGTCCCGGCCGGAGAGATCTACTCCTACACCGAGGGCGGCAACGGCGAGCTGGGCTACTACATCGTGTCCAACGGGACGGGGAAGCCGTGGAAGGTGTCCATCCGCTCCCCGAGCTTCTACAATATGTGCCCCATCTCGAAGTTTGTAGAGGGCGGGATGGTGGCCGACATCATCCCCACCTTTGATACGATCAACATGATCGGCGGCGAGATCGATCGCTGAGGGAGCGCTGCTATCCATGCCCAAGTGCACTATCAACGGCCAGGCGATTGAGGTCGATCGCGGCGTGACGGTGATCCAGGCGGCGGCGGAGCTGGGCTTTGACGTCCCCCACTTCTGCTACCACCCGGCGCTGAGCGTCCCGGCCAACTGCCGGATGTGCCTCATCGAGATCGAGCCCCCGCCCGGGCGCCCCCCGATGAAGCTCCAGCCCGCCTGCTACACCCAGGTGGCCGAGGGGATGGTCGTCCAGACCGAGAGCGAGCGCGTGCTCCAGGCCCGCCGCGCGGTGCTGGAGTTCATCCTCGTCAACCACCCGGTGGACTGCCCCATCTGCGACCAGGCCGGGGAGTGCAAGCTCCAGGACTACTACATGGACTACGACGCCCAGGCCAGCCGGGTGCGCACGTCCAAGGTGTCCAAGGCCAAGGTCCTCCCCCTGGGGCCCGAGGTCGTCTACGACGGCGAGCGCTGCATCCTCTGCACCCGCTGCGTCCGCTTCTGCGACGAGGTCACCGGCACCAGCGAGCTGACCGTCACCGAGCGCGGCGACCGCAGCGAGATCCGCACCTTCGCCGGGCGCGAGCTGGACAACGCCTACTCCCTCTGCACCGTGGATCTCTGCCCCGTCGGCGCCCTCACCAGCCGCGACTTCCGCTTCAAGTGCCGCGTCTGGCTCCTCACCAGCACCGACTCCATCTGCACGGGCTGCTCCCGCGGCTGCTCCATCCACCTGGAGCACCACCGCAACGAGATCCAGCGCTACCGGCCTCGCTTCAACCCCGAGATCAACGAGTACTGGATGTGCGACGCCGGACGCCACACCTACAACGAGGTGCACCGCGACCGCGTCCAGGCCCCCGCCGTCGGCGGACAGGCCCTCACCTGGCCCCGCGCCTACGAGCAGACCGCCGCGCGCCTCAAGGCCGCCGTGGAGGCCCACGGCGCAGACGCCACGGCGTTCGTCTTCAGCCCCCAGGCCGCGTGCGAGGACCTCTACGCCGCCCGCGGCTTCGCGGAGGGCGCCCTGGGCGCGACCCGGCACTACGTCGGCGGACGCCCCGAGGGCGCGGGCGATGACTTCCTCATCACCCCCGACAAGAACCCCAACCGCAACGGCCTCCTCGTCATGTTCCCCCGCGACCGACGCCCCGCCCCCTTCCAGCGCCTCCTGGCGGACCTGGAGGCCGGCGAGATCAAGGTCCTCTACATGATGGGCTCCGAGATCCCCCTGGACGGCGAGGAGCGCGCGCGCTTCCTCGCCGCGGTCGCCAAGGTGGACCTCTTCGTCCTCCAGGCGCCCCGCCAGGACGAGCTGGGGCCCCTCGCCCATGTCCTCCTCCCCGCGGCCACCCACGCCGAGAAGGAGGGCACCTATGTGAACTGCGACGGGATCGCCCAGCAGACCCGCCAGGGCCTCCAGCCCATCGGCGGCGCCCTGCCCGAGTGGCAGGTCTTTGTCCAGCTCGCCCGACGCCTGGAGAAGCCCCTGGCCTACTCCTTCGTCAAGCAGCTTCGCGATGAGATGTTCAAAGTGATGGAGGAGAACTCGGCGGCGGCGGCGTCCTGAAGGACGCCACCCCCGACCGGGACACGCGCCGGAGCGAGGAGCGATGACCCTGTTGATTGAGTTTGCGATCGCGCTGCTGAAGGTGCTCGTGATCGTGTTCGGCTTCGTGATGGCCCTCGGCAGCCTGATGACGCTGACCGAGCGGAAATACTCCGCCTTCATGCAGAAGCGCTGGGGGCCCATCCGCGCCGAGGTCCTGGGCTTCCGCTTCGGCGGGCTCCTCCACCTCGTCGCGGACGGCGTCAAGATGATCCTCAAAGAGGACTTCATCCCCTCCGGCGCCAACCGCAACATCCACACCATCGCGCCCGCCATGGGCCTCTTCACCGCGATGGTCATCTTCGCCATCATCCCCTTCGCAGACGCCTGGTGCACCGGCCTCGCCTTGCCCGTCGAGGGCATGGACCTCTGCTTCGGCTTCGATGACGCCGAGGCCCTCCAGAGCGCCCAGCCCGCCGCCGTCGCCACCTTCGCCCCCACACACCCCTACTTCCAGATCGCCGACCTCAACGCCGGCCTCCTCTACATGTTCGCCATCACCGGCATCGGCGTCTACGGAACGGCGCTCGGCGGCTGGGCCTCCAACAGCAAGTACTCCCTCCTCGGCGGCCTCCGCGCCTCCGCCCAGATGATCTCCTACGAGGTCTCCATGGGCCTCTCCCTCGCCGGCCTCCTCATGGTCTACGGCACCCTCGACGTCAACGAGATGGTCCGCGAGCAGGGCGCCCTCCTCTGGGGCACCGTCCCCATGTGGGGCATCCTCGTCCAGCCCTTCGCCTTCTTCCTCTTCCTCACCGCCTCCATCGCAGAGTCCAAGCGCGCACCCTTCGATATGCCTGAGGCCGAGTCCGAGCTTGTCGCTGGCTACTTCACCGAGTACAGCGCCATGAAGTTCGGCATCTTCTCCCTCAGCGAGTTCGTCATGGTCGTCTTCATCGGCGCCATCTGCGCGACACTCTTCTTCGGCGGCTGGCAGGTCCCCTGGCTCTACGCCGACGGCTTCCACTTCTCCGGCGACTCCATGCTCGCAGCCGCCTCCGGCGGCGCCTGGACCGCTGGCGAGCTCCAGAGCTACGTCCAGGCCTCCACCCCCGACATCGCCCTCCCCTACGGCCTCGTCGTCTTCCTCCGGATCGGCTGCTTCCTCACCAAGATCATCCTCATGATCGCCCTCCAGCTCCAGATCCGCTGGACCCTCCCCCGCTTCCGCTACGACCAGATCATGTTCCTCGGCTGGAAGATCCTCCTCCCGGCGAGCCTCATCAACCTCTTCATCACCGCCCTCGCCATCCTGCTCCTGCGCTGACGGCGACCCAACGACCCACCCCGGAGGACTTCATGCCTGCAAAGACCCTCGTGATGGAGCGTGGTAAGCGTAGCTTCTGGGTCCAGAGCTACCTGCCCGAGGTCGCCAACGGCCTCGCCGTCACCCTCAAGCACCTCGTCCGCTTCATCACTCGCCAGGAAGAGAGCGTCTTCACCATCAACTACCCCGAGGAGAAGCGCCAGTACCCCGAGCGCTACCGCGGCCTCCACCGCCTCATGGTCCGCGAAGACGGCCAGGTGCGCTGCGTCGCCTGCATGTGCTGCTCCACCATCTGCCCGGCGAACTGCATCCACATCGTCGCCGCCGAGCACGACGACGCCTCCATCGAGAAGTACCCCCGCATCTTCGTCATCGACGAGCTGCGCTGCATCGTCTGCGGCCTCTGCGTCGAGGCCTGCCCCTGCGACGCCATCCGCATGGACTCCGGCGTCCACTGCCACAGCTTCACCGATCGCACCACGGCCTTCCTCAACCGCGATCTCCTCATGAACCTGGGCACCTACTCGGCTGCCAAGCAGGGTGGTGAGCGCTCGTTCTGATATGACGGCGCCCTCCCCTGCCGACCAACCCCTGACCCCGCCAGCGCTCCAATGGGCGCTGGCGGGGTTTTTCGTCCTCGGCGGCGCCGCTGTCCTCATCGCCCAGGCCCTCACCTTCCAGGGCGGCCCCCCCGACGCCGACTGGGCCGCCGCTGCCGCCCGCGTCCGCCAGGACGCCCAGCCCGGCGACGCCTTCATGATCGCCCCCCACTGGCAGAGCGGACCCCGCACCCACCTCCAGACGCTGCCCTGGATGCCCGCAGAAGCCCCCACCTGGGCCGATCTCGACCCCTACCCTCGCCTGTGGCTCCTGGCCGAAGCAGGCCGCGAGGAGGCCGCACAGGCCGCCCTGAGCCCCGATCTCCAGACCCAGCACGTCGCCCGCTTCGGGGACGTCACCCTCCTCCTCGCCACCCGCGCCCCCTCCCCCTCCCCCGCCTGGGAGGCCCTCCGCGATCTCCAGGAGGCCCAGCTCACCCGCGAGCGCCCCAGCCTCCCCCCCCTCCCCTGCCGCACCTGGGACACCGCCGCGCGCGCCTGGCGCTGCCCGCCCGGCGGCGCCTGGGTCGGAGAGACCCTCCAGGTCGTCACCAACGACAACCACCGCTGCATCTGGGCCCAGCCCGCCGACCCCGCAGGCACCCTCCGCCTCCGCTGGGAGCACCTCACCCTGGGCCAACGCCTCGAAGGCCACTACGGGCAGCCCATCGACGCCATCCGCTCCGAGCGCGGCGCCCCCGTCACCTTCACCGTCCACGTCAACGGCGCCCCCGTCCACGCCCGCACCTTCGACCTCCACGA
Organism: Myxococcota bacterium; assembly: GCA_963169075.1. Classification (GTDB taxonomy): domain Bacteria; phylum Myxococcota_A; class Bradymonadia; order Bradymonadales; genus CAUJGC01. The sequence continues at coordinate 435 of CAUJGC010000596.1, read as the reverse complement.
CGAGGGCTTCCTCCCCTGGAGCGCCCCCCTCCCCGCCACCTCAGGCGACGACACCCTGGAGATCACCCTCCAGAGCCCCGACCCCAGCGACCGCTTCTTCTGCTTCACCGCGCGCTCCCCTGCCCGCCCCTGATCTTTCCCTGTTAACGCTCCCGCGCCGCCCTCAAGTACAATCTCCTCCGCACCCACGCCGCCTCACCTGCCGACCTCCTCCGCAGGCTCCGCCAGCGCTACGGACGCTTCCTCCCCGAACTCAAGAAGCACAAGCTCCACCCGACGATCATCCAGGCGCTGACCCCCCCGGGGCCGTAACGTCCGGGCAAAGCCCGGACGAACGGCCCCGGTCCCCCCCGTGACGGGGGGACACCGACGGGTCGCTGGGGCGCTGGGGGCGGGGTCGCTGGGGAGGGTTGCGCGGCCTTGAGGCCGCGAGCG
>CAUJGC010000595.1 GCA_963169075.1 Myxococcota bacterium | reverse complement strand
GACGGGGGGGCACCGACGGGTCGCTGGCGAGCGAGCGCAGCGAGGGAGGTCGTTCGCAGCGGCGGTGTCCCCCCGTCACGGGGGGGACCGGCCCCGTTCCGCCGACGAAGCGCAGCGCAGTCGGCGGTTACGGGGCCGGGGGGGTGGCGTTGACGAGGGCGTGCTCGTGGACGGGGAGTCGCTCCAGCCAGCACTCGGCGGATTGGTCGGCGCAGGCGATCTGGATGGCGTTGGCCTGGGGGTCGCGCTCATTGGCGAGGAAGGCGTCGTGGGCGAGCTTGACGCGGGGGTCTTTGGGGTCGAGGCGCTTGGCGGCGAGGAGCTGGGAGCGGAGGAGGAAGGGGTCGCGGGGCTCCAGGGCGAGGCCGCGCTGGGCGGCCTCGTAGGAGGCCTCGGCGTCTCCGAGGCTGCCGAGGGCCTGAGCGAGGCCGCGCCAGGTGCGCTCGTCGTTGGGGGCGAGGTCGGCGGCCTGTCGGTAGGCGGCGGCGGACTCCTTCCAGCGCCAGACGCGGGCGGTGGACTCGCCTCGGGCGAGGGCGATGGCGGGGTGGGGTCCGACGAGGGCTTCGGCTTGCTTGAAGAGGGCCTCGGCGTCGTCGGTGCGGCCCTGGCGTCCGCGGACGCGCCCCAGCTCCAGGAGGATGCGGGCGCGGTCGCGGGGCTCGCCGCCGCCGGCGCTGGCGAGGGCTTGCTGTGCGTCCTCCAGGGCGCGCTGGGGCTCCTGGAGGCGCTCCTGGAGGACGTCCTCCAGGCCGAGGCCGCGGTAGTAGAGGCGTCGCCACCAGGGCTGTGCGTCGCTGAGGGCGGCGCCTGGGCCGACGGGGGTGGTCCAGGCGGCCAGCTCGACGACGGGCTGCTCGACGCAGGGGTTGGGTCGGACGCCGGTGAGGCGCTGGGTGTTGTCGAGGAAGGCCTTGCCGCGCGGGGTCTTCGACTCCTCGCAGCGCGCCTGGGCGAAGCCTTCGGGGAGGCGTCGGTGCATGACGCGGGCCTGGATCTGGAGGGGGAGCTGGTCGGGCTGGAGGGCCGCGGCGGGGGTCCAGGTGTAGCGTGCCACGCGGGCGCCGCGTGTGGGGACGGCGGTGTCCCAGGCCTTGGAGCGGAAGTGGGCGGCGCGGTGGTGCTCGACGGCCTTACCCTCCAGGTCGACCATCTCGATGCGGAGGCGGTGGGCCTTCTCGTGGGCCTCCTCGCCCTGGCCCTCGCCTGCGGAGGCGAGGAGGCGGCCCTGGGCGTCGCGGACGTGGACCTCGACCCAGGTGTCGCGGAGGTCCTGGGCGCCGCCGGGGAAGCGGTGGCCGGTGCCCTCGTTGATCACGACGACGTCGAAGGCGAGGGGCTGTCCGGGGGTAGGGCGGACCTGATCGGGGCGGAGGGTGGGGCGCGCGTCGCTCGCGTCGAGGGGCAGCACGTCCACGCGGGCGCCGCGCTTGAGGAGGGCGGTGAGGGCGTCGAGCTGGTCGGGGGAGTCGATGGCGGCGGCCATGGTGGTGTGTCCGCCTGGAAACCTGTGTGATCGTATGGACTTGCGCTCACCCTGCACGGTGGGCATGTGGCAGTCCACGCAGCGCTGCGGCTCGACGGGATCGTCGATCCGGCTGGCGTTGCTGCCCGCGTAGGCCGAGGCGCGCCACGGCCCGAAGTCGTTGACCCCGTTGACCAGGACCTCGTGTCCGGAGGCCTTGTTCATGAAGCCGACGTGGCAGCTGGCGCAGAGGGCGTCGGTGCGGAGGGCGGGCTGCCCGACGCGCTTCATGTGCGCGCGGAGGCTGTCCATGTCGCCGGGGACGGGGAAGGGGATGGGCTCGGTGGTGATGGCGACGCTGGTGTTGCCCTGGATGGTGGCCTCCGCGACCCCGTGGCAGGTCGTGCAGGTGATCCCGGCGTGGGCGCGGCGGTCGTCCGGGCGGACCTCCGAGAGCATCGCCCCGCTGTACTGGAGCGCCGGATCGTGGCACCCGCCGCAGAAGCGCGACGCCTGGCGTCCGTTGTCCTGGGCGAAGGTCTCGACGACGTTGCGGTAGAACGGGTTGTGGAAGGAGGACCAGCGGTGCATGCTGTCCTTCCACTGGGAGGCCACCGTGGGGTGGCAGTCCGCCTGCCCGCACACCTCGATCTCGACCAGGAAGTCCGCGTTGATGGTCTCCCCGGCGCGGGGATGCCCCAGCGACGGCGAGAACTCCTGCGGGGCCTGCGGGAGCAGCGGATCGGTCAGCGCCGCGCTCATCGGCGCCGCCGCGCTCGCGGGCGGCGCTCCCCCGGCGGAGCCTGCCGTCACCTCCTTCGGCTGCGGCGGCTCGCCGCCCTGACACGCCGCCAAGGCGAGCACCGCCCCCACCGCCGCCCCAAGCCACCGCCTCACCTGCTGCTTCTGCATCGCTTGACCTTCGCCTTCCAGGGATGACCACCGCGCGGATTGCCCGCGTGGCCTGCGCGGTGGAGAGACCACTCTAGCGTGTGTGTGACGCAGCGTCAGGAGATATTTTGACGGCGCCCCCCCCGGCTGCGTACCGTCCTGCTGCGCTACGCTTCACAGGACGAACGCAGCCGGTCCCCCCCGTGACGGGGGGACACCGACGGGTCGCGTCCGGTGGCGAGCGAGCGCAGCGAGGGGTGGCGAGCGAGCGGAGCGAGGGAGGTCGGTGTCCCCCCGTCACGGGGGGGACCGGCCCCGTTCCGCCGTCGAGCGCAGCGAGGTCGGCGGTTACGGGGCCGGGGGGGTCAGCGAGGCGCCTCCGCCGAGCAGCGGCACGCTGTTGCTGGGGTCGTGGGGATCGACGGCGATGGGGAGCGGCGCGCCGGCCTGGAGGTGGGCGGTGAGGTGGGCCTTGACGAGGAGGCCCGCCTGGTAGGTGCGGCGCTTGAAGGTGTAGCTGTACTCCAGCTCGACGCCGCCGCGAACGGGGCGCAAGGCCAGCACCCGAGCGGTGAGCAGGGTCCCGTCGCGGAGGGTGGCGCCGTTGTACCAGGACTCCCGGAGGTTGGAGAAGCCGACCAGCAAGGCCACCGCCGTCACCAGCCAGCCCAGCGGGCCGAAGAAGGCGGCGACGGCGCCTGCGCCGAGGGCGCCCCAGCGCCAGCGCGGTGCCAGGGAGGCGGCGTAGCTCCAGTGGGTCAGGTCCAGGGTGCGGGGTCCGGCGGCGGCGAGGTGCATCGAGGCCGCTCCGGCGTCGGCCAGCTCGGCGGGGGGAGCGACGGTGGCGGCGATCTCCTCCAGCTCCTCGATGACCTGGGCGGCCTCGCAGAGGCGCTCGTCGGGGTCGGGGCGCATCATCATGTCGAGGAGCGCGGCGAGGTCGTCGCTGACGGTGCAGCGCGCGCGGAAGTCGAGCTGGAAGGGGTGCCCCTTCACGGGCATGTCCCGGGGGTGGACGCCGGTGAGGAGGTGGCAGGCCATGGCCGCCAGCGCGTAGAGATCGGTGGCGGGCGAGACGCCGCCGTGGAGCTGCTCCGGCGCCATGTAGCCGAAGGTCCCGATCACCGTGGTCCCGTCCTCCTTCCAGGCGGCGACCTCGCGGACCGCGCCGAAGTCGATCAGCGCGACGCGCCCATCCGGGCGCAGGATGAGGTTGGAGGGCTTGAGGTCGCGGTGCACCACCGGGACCGGCAGCGTGTGCAGGTAGTCGAGGATCTCCAGCGCTCCCAGGAGCACCTCCCAGACCTCGCGCTCGGGGAGGCGCCCCGCCTCCGCCAGCCGGTCGCTCAGGAGCTTGCCCTCGATCCAGCCCTCGACCAGATAGAAGGTGGGGCTGGGCTCGTCCTCTTCAAAGGTGGCGTAGCAGCGGGGGATGCCGGGGTGATCGAGCTGGCTGAGGACGGCGCCCTCCCGCTCCAGCAGCTCCCGGTGCTTCCACGTCCGCAGCCGATCCAGCGGCACCTCCTTCACCGCCACCTTCCCCACCTCGCCGCGCACATCCTCCGCGAGCCAGGTGCGGGCCGTGGCGCCTTCGCCCAGGACGCGCTCCAGGCGCCAGCGATCCCGCAGGAGGCGACCTGCTCCCTCCGCTCCCTCCGTCATCGGCGGCCCCCCCCCTGGCGTGTCGGGGCAGGCGCCTCCACCTCCGCTTCGGCCTCGGCCTGGAGGCGCCGCTCGAAGTCGTCCAGCGCCGCCTGGGCGGCGTCGTCCACCGGCGCCGCCGCGCGGGCTGCCGCGTCGAAGGCGTCCAGCTCGGGGTCCAGCTGGCGGAGGCGCCTGGGGTCCGCCTCCTTCGGCGCCAGCTCCTGATCGAAGCGCTCCAGCTGATCCAGCCCCAGATCCGGGTCCGCCGTGCTGAAGACGATCTTGCCCAGCCGGAGCTGCGCCGGATCGATGAGGCCCCGCGCGCGCTCGCCCTCGCGCTGCTCCCGCGCCAGGTTCTTGAATTGATAGTAGATCTCGCCGCTGGGCGCGCTCTGGATCTCGGGCTCCAGCTCCCTGACCGCCCGCTGGAAGGTCGCCCGGTCCCGCGGCTCGTCGGGCCCGCCCGCCGCGTGCTCCTTCGGCCAGCTCCGCGCGATGGAGCGCACCACCTCACCTTCGTAGACGTCTTCGCGCCGCGCGGTGCGCCCGTAGATCTCCGCCAGCGTGAAGCGCCAGGCGTTGCGCGCCGCCCGGCGCCCGTTGTCCATCCACACCCACGGCATCCGCAGCACCGGCACCGCGAAGAAGACCAGGCTGAAGAGGAGCGGGAAGACCGTCAGCGCCGCATACCCCAGCGGCCCCCCCAGATCGATCCCCCACTGCGCCTTGAGCAGCGGCATGATGAAGAAGGGCGCGATCACTGCCCCGAACATGTTGAAGGCGTTGATGAACGTGATCAGCAGGTTCGTCCCCGTCGTGTTCCCTGTCAGCTCCCGCTTCGGCTCCGGGCGGTCCCAGCTCGGGCGCAGGTCCACCCGCTGGGCCCCCGCCTCTCCGGCGCTGATGGCGACCTTCTCAAAGGTGTAGAGCAGCGTCCCCTGGGGCGTCACCCGCACGTCCCCGTCGAAGGCGCCCATCAGGCGCCCGAGCTGATCCTCCGTGGTCTTCTTGTCCCAGCCCGTGAAGGCCATCACCTCGGGGGTGGTCACCAGGCCCTTGCGGGAGCGGATGAAGGCCAGCACCTCGCGCTCGCGCTGGAGCGGATCGGCGGGGTCGTCGTCGTTGGCCTCCGGGCCAAAAACGTAGGCGAAGACCCGCTTGTAGAGCGGCTCCTTCTTCTCGGCGGGCTGCTGGTGGACCCCGCGCCCGTAGTCCGGCTCCGGCGGCACATAGAAGAGGTGGGTGATCCAGAAGATCGGCAGCCCGCCCCCTCGCCGCGACGACGAGGAGCCGCCGCCCGAGTCCGAGTCCGAGCGCGACGCCATCGCCACAAAGGCCGCGATGATCAGCACGACGAAGAGGATGAAGTAGATGACCAGCGTCGCCATGATGGCGATCTTGAAGAGGAATTTGAACGCTTTCCAGCTCCACCGCCCCACCGCCCGGAGCGCGCGCCGCACCTCCTGCCCCTGGCCGCGCCGCTGGAGGCTCGGCTCGAAGAGGTAGAGGATCTCCCCGCCCTCATCCACCTCCAGGTGGCTCTGGCGCTCGCGCAGGAGGACCTTGAGGCCCCGCTCGGCGTCGGCGGCAGGCAGGCCGGTGTCCACGACCAGATCGCCCAGGGTCGCGCGGCCCTTGCGGCGGCGGAGGGCGTCGAGCAGACGCTCCTCCATGGCGAGATCGCTGAGGGGGGTCTTTTTTCCTGCGCTGGCTGCCATGAAATCGGCCTTGTATGGTGTTGCAAGCTACGCCCGGGCGGGCAGATTCAGGGGCGAAGCGGCTCGCGCGGCATTCTGGCGCGCGCCGCTTCCCTTCAGACGCCAGACCGGCCATAATATAGTCCCCAGGGAGGTTCGGTCACGCACCTCCTCCTCGAAGTGAATGACGGCGCACCATCCGAGGCACAGCTCCGCAGAGGGAGGCCCTGTTTCGATGACCCTTTCTGAGCCCTTCGGCAACTATGTCCTCCTGGAGCGGGTCGCGATCGGCGGCATGGCGGAGCTCTTCCGCGCGGAGTCGCTCATCGGGCAGACCTTCCCCACCGAGATCTGCATCAAGCGCATCCTCCCGCACTACAGCGAGGACGACGCCTTCATCCGGATGTTCATCGACGAGGCGACCATCGCCGCCAAGCTCGATCACGACAACATCGTGCGGATCTACGACTTCGACATGGTGGAGGACTGCTACTACATCGCGATGGAGCTGGTCCACGGCCGCGATCTGAAGCAGACTCTGGAGCTGTGCGGGACGCGCGGGACGCGCCTGACGGTCCCCATGGTGGCGCAGATCACCGCCGAGGTCTGCCGCGCGCTGGACTACGCCCACAAGAAGGTGGTGGACGGCCGGCCGCTGAACATCATCCACCGCGACGTCTCGCCCCACAACGTCCTCGTCTCCTTCGGCGGCGAGGTGAAGATCACGGACTTCGGCATCGCGAAGGCGGCCTCGCGGCTGACGACGACGCGTGCGGGGACGGTGAAGGGCAAGTGCGCCTACATGTCGCCGGAGCAGGCGCGGGGCAAGTCGCTGGATCCGCGGAGCGATCTCTTCTCGATCGGCATCATCATGCACGAGATGCTGACGGGGCGTCGGCTTTTTTCGGGGGAGTCGGACTTCGACATCCTGACGAAGGTGCTCAAGGAGCCGATCTCGCCGCCGGGGCAGCTGGTGGAGGGGATCGATCCGGAGATCGATCGGATCTGCATGCGCGCGCTGGAGCGGGATCGGGATGACCGCTACCCGGACTGCGCGGCGATGGAGCGGGATCTGATGCAGTGGCTCCGCAACCGGGGCTACTCGGCGGAGTACATCGGGCTGGGGACCTTCATGCAGGCGCTCTACGGCTTGATCCAGGCGCCGCTGCCCCAGACCGGGGCGCCGATCATCGAGCCCGACATGTCCGAGATCGCCTCGATGGCGACGGCGATGTTCGACCGGCCCGACTTCGACGAGGGGCCTGCGGCGGCGCAGCCAGGCCGGACGATGCCGCTGGAGTCGATGGACGTCAACGACCTCCAGGACCCGGTCCTGCGGCAGCAGATCGAGGAGCGGCACCGCGCCTCGCTGGGGCCGGACGGCCCGCGGATGATCGTGCCAGCGCCGGGGGGGCAGATGGCGCTGGCGCCGGACGAGAAGACGGCGATGTTCAGCGTCATGGGGGCGGATCCCCACGCGGCGCCGACGATGGGGATCTCGGTGACCCCCGAGGACGAGGCGCGCTACCGGGCGACGCCGCCTGCGGGTCAGGCGGCGGTGCGCGCGACGGGGCCGCAGCGCGCTGCGGGGCGGAGCGCTGCGGCGGCGCCTGCGGCGAAGCCGAAGGGCAAGCTGGGGTTGATCCTGGCGCTGGTGGCGGTGATCGGCCTCTTCCTGCTGGCGGTGCTCGGGGCGGGGGGCTGGTATCTGGCGACGAAGACCGCGCACCTGGACGGGCTCCTCGGGCGCGGCCCGGTGGCCGAGGCGACGCCTGCAGAGGGCGGCGAGGGCGGCGAGGGCGGCGAGGAGGACGGCCCCGGAGGCCAGAAGGAGCTGGAGGAGCAGCAGGAGGAGGATCCGGGCGCTCAGGAGGTCGTGAAGGAGCCGGGCGGCGGGGAGGAGCCGGGCGGTGAGGAGGTCGCTGGGGGGGAAGAGCAGGGCGGCGAGGAGGTCGCAGGGGAGGAGAAGGGTGGCGGCGAAGAGCCCGGCGGGGAGGAGAAGGGCGGGGAGGAGGTCGCGGCAGCAGGCGAGGAGAAGGGCGGGGAGGAGAAGGGCGGCGAGGCGCTTGAGGCGGGCTCGCGGAGCACGGACAAGCCTGCCTTGAGCGCAGAGGAGCGGGAGGCGCAGCGCAAGAAGTGGGAGGAGGCCCGCAAGAAGCGCGAGGAGTCCGCCGGTTCGGCGTTCGTGACCATCAACGCCTACCCCTGGGCGAACGTGACGCTGGACGGCAAGGACCTGGGGCGGACCCCGGTGCGCGCGCACAAGGTGTCGGCGGGCTCGCACACCGTGGTGTTGAAGAACCCGGACTTCAAGGCGCCCTTCAAGACGCGAATCAAGGTCAAAAAAGACGAAAAAAAGACTGTTTTTCATAACTTCAAGTGAGGGGTGACGTGCGGGGTGGCTGCCCGCGGCGCCGGAGCGGCGCACCCCTGGGCCATGCGTGGACGTGAACGAGACGCTGGGTGAATACAGGCTGATCGAGCAGATCGCGGCAGGTGGCATGGCGCGCACCTACCGGGCGGAGCGCCTCACGGGCGCGGCGCATGACGTGATCTGCCTCAAGATCATGCACCAGGAGCTGAGCGAAGACGAAGACTTCGTGAAGATGATCATCGACGAGGCCCGCATCGCGGAGTCTCTGGTGCATCCGAACATCGTCCGCGTCTTTGATTACGGTCAGGCCACCGGGCGCTACTTCATCGCCATGGAGCTGGTGGAGGGGCGGGATCTGAAGCAGGTCCTGGAGCGCTCGGCGCGGGCCGGGACGCGGATGACGCCCGCCATGGCGGCGGTGGTCATCCGGGACATCTGCCGGGCGCTGCACTACGTCCACACCAAGCGGCTCAACGGCAAGCCGCTGAACATCATCCACCGCGACATCTCGCCCCACAACGTCATGCTGACCTGGCGCGGCCAGGCGAAGCTGACGGACTTCGGCATCGCCAAGGCCGCAGGGCGCCTCACCCACACCCGCACCGGTGCGGTGAAGGGCAAGTGCGGCTACATGTCCCCCGAGCAGGCGGGCGGCGTCGAGGTGGACGCGCGCAGCGACATCTTCAGCGTCGGTATCCTCATGCACGAGATGCTGACGGGCCGCCGCCTCTTCGCCGCCGACTCCAACTTCCAGGCGTTCTCGATGATCCTTCAGGATCCGATCCCGCCGCCGTCGATGTACGTCCACGGGCTGGATCAGGAGCTGGAGCTGATCTGCTTCAAGGCGCTGGAGCGGGATCGGGAGACGCGCTACGCCTCGGCAGGGGACATGAAGCGCGATCTGGACGCGTGGATCGCGCGCCACGTCGGCCCCCCCCAGAAGGCCGGGCTGGCGGACTACCTGGAGACCCTCTTCGGGCTGCGCGCCGGCAGCCTCCCGGTGCCTGAGGTGCCGGTCAGCCAGGAGATGGCCTCGCTGGCCTCGCTGGCGACCAACATCTTCGACGCGCCGCAGGGAGGGGAGGCCACCTCCGTCATCATCGACGCGACCCAGATCGAGCAGGCGGCCTACGCCGACTCCGGCGAGGCCACCGCGACGGTGACGGCGGCGATGATCGTGGAGGACGCGCCGCTGGGGCTGAGCGGCCTCTCCATCGGCTCCGTCCCGATCCAGGGCCGCCCGCCGGTGCCCACCCTGAGCAACCCGGACGCGGGCGTCCTCGTCACGGCGAGCCTGGAGATGGAGAGCCTCCAGCGTCAGCAGGCCCAGGATCTCTCCTGGGCCAACGCAGGCAACACCGAGCAGTTCGACCTCGACGAGCTGGACTCGCGCCGCGAGTTCGACGACGAGGAGGATCCCACGATGCGCGGCGACATGGAGGTCCGCCTGGAGCAGGCGGAGGCCTTCAACGCCGCGCGCGCCGCGACGGCGGCGGCTGCCGCCGCCGTGGCGGTGGCGCCGCCCCTCCCTCCGGTCGCGCCGCCGCGGCGTGATCCGCCGCCGCAGGCGGCTCCAGCGGCGCCGCAGGCGACGCCTCCGGCGCCGCCGCAGGCGGCGCCTCCCGACCTGCCCTTCACCCTGGAGCCTGCCGACCCCAACGCGATCAGCCCGACGATGTGGCGGGTGGCGATCGGCGTTCTGGTCGTCGCCCTCCTGATGGGGATCTGCACCCTCAGCCTGGTCGCGGTGTCCATCATCCGCCGCCTGGACCCGGCGCCGCCGGACTCCATCGCTGCGGCGCCGGGCGAAGCGGGGGCGCCGCAAGAGGGTGAGCCGGAGCCTGAGCCGGAGCCTGAGCCTGAGCTCAGGCCGGAACCCGAACCGGAACCCGAGCCCGAGCCGGAGCCCGAACCCGAGCCCGAGCCCGAACCCGAACCCGAGCCTGAACCCGAGCCCGACCGCGCCGCGCAAGAAGCCGAGGCGAAGCGCGCCGCAGAAGAGGAGCGCCGCAAGCGCGCCCAGGAGGAGAGCCGCAAGCGCGCTCGCGAGCGCGCCACGCTGACCTTCACCTCCAACCCCGGCACCCAGGTCTTCATCAACGGCAAGCGCGTCGGCAAGGCGCCGCTGCGACGCACGCTGGACCCAGGCACCTACGAGGTGCGCTTCTCCAACGACGAGATGAAGCGCGCGCGTGTTTTTACAGTCACGCTGAAAAAAGGCGAGGTCCGCGCGGTCAACTACGAGTTCAAATGATCCCCGCTCCGGCGGGTTAGAGCGCAAGGAGCACCCGCTGGAGCCGAGCGCGCACCTCCTCCAGGAGTCTGGTTTGTGCCCCTGGTGGCGCCGACCGAGGAGGAGTGGCGCGCCGGACGCGCCCGCGCTATGCTGCACGGCAGGCCTGGGATGCTGGGACGCAGCATCACCCTCCGCGCTTAGAAAGGATCAAGCCATGAAATCTACTCGACCTCTCGGGCGAAGCCCCGCTCCGGCGGCGCTCCTCCTCGTCGCCTCGCTGGGGGCCCTCATCGCAGCCCCCGCGGCTGCTCAGGACTGGCGTGCGCGGCACGGCGACTCCGGGCGGACCGGACAGGCCGCAGGGCAGGGCGACATCACCAACCCCGCCGTCTCCTGGCGCCTCTCGCTGGGGGAGCAGGTGCCGGGCGCGTCGATGAGCGTGGTCGATCTCGACGGCGATGGGACCCTGGAGAACGTCGCCCTCCTGGGCGGCGCCCTGGTCGCGCGGGACTTCCAGGGGACCGTCCTCTGGGACACGGCTCCGCTGGGCCTCTCGCGCTTCGTCGGCGCGGCGGATCTGGACGGCGACGGCGCGCAGGAGCTGCTCTACGCCGGGCGCCTCAACGCCGCCATCGACCCGCGCTCGGGGCGCGTCCTGTGGCGAACCAGCCCCACCAACGGCCTCTTCTACACCGGGACGAGCGTCCTGCTGGTCAACGCCGACGACGACCCCGAGCTGGAGGTCCTCATCGCCAGCATCGTGGATCGCAACCTCGTCCTCTGGGACTTCTCGGGCGGCTTCGCGCAGGCCGAGCGGCGCTGGGAGGCCCCGAGCGTCGCAGGCCGCGCCTTCCCCACCAACATCTTCCGCCCCGTGGTGGGCGACTTCGACGGGGACGGCGCCGCGTCGGAGATCGCGGTCGTCAACCAGGCCAACTGCCAGGCGCTCTTCTTCAACCTGGCGGACGGCGCGCTGCTCCACGCCTCCCCGGCGCTGACCCAGGGCACCAGCTGCCTGGGGACCGCCACCGCGCGGAACCTCGACGCCGACCCCCAGGACGAGCTGATCTTCACCGGCCAGCAGGCCAACAGCACCAACTCGGCCTCCATCACCGTCTACGACCTCGTCAACACCGCGGCGCAGTGGCAGTACGAGTACGGGGTCAACAACAGCGCCCTCAACGTCCAGGCGCCGCCCAGCTTCATCGGAGATCTGGACGGCGACGGCGCCGTGGAGGTGGTCCTCAGCATCTACGGCAACGGCGCCGAGATCAGCGCCCAGGACGACGGGGTCAGCGCGGAGGACGACTGGGTGACGATCGTCTACGACGGCGCCACCGGGGCGACGCTGGGCGTCCTCCAGGAGCGCCTCCTCGTGGGGCTCCACGACCTCTCGGGCGACGGCAACCCCGAGCTGATCACCCGCACGGTCCTCCCCAACAGCAACGCCGTCCCCGAGGCCGGCGACACCGCGATCTACCAGCTCGACGCGCAGCGCGCCCCCACGCTGGGGTGGACCCTGACGGGCTCCATCCCGGTGCAGCGCAGCAAGCCCCTCACCCCCGACACCAACGTCTGGTCGAACAACGCCGTCGAGTCCGTGCTGGAGCGCGCCGACGGCTCGCGTGAGCTGCTGGTCGCCGGTCAGGACGGCGGCAGCACCGCGGTGCGCCTCGCCCGGCTGGGCGCGGGCGACGCGCTGGAGGTGACCGCCAGCGCCAACATCGAGGGTGGGCGCTTCCTGACGCTGGTGGACGCCAGCGCCGCGGGGATCCTCGCGGGCGAGCACCTGCTCCTCTCCACCACCACGGGGCTCTTCGGCCTCTACGACGGCGCGCTGGCCCCTCAGGGGCAGGTCCCGGTGGCGGGCTTCACCTCCTGGCAGGTGATCACGTCGCTGAGCGCGGGCAGCCGCCACATGATCCTCCAGGACGCGCGCCGCGAGCTGGTGGCCTACGATCTGGAGGGCGCCAACGCCCTCCAGGCGCCGGTCGAGCGCTGGCGCCAGCCCCTCTCCACCGGCGACTTCCTCGCCTTGGACATCGACGATGACGGGACCGACGAGATCGCCTGGCTGGGGCTCGACCCCGACAGCGTGAACTTCGTCGCGGTCACCGACGGCGACGGCGCGCTGGTCTGGAAGCGCCGCTTCGAGGGCCTGATCGTCCCCCTCAAAGGCCTGGTGGCGGGCCGCTTCGGCGGCGCAGCCGGAGCCGAGGACGTCGGGCTCATCGCCATCGACGGCGCCGACAGCCGCTACGTCTACACCCTCTCCGGCACCACCGGCGACATCCTGGCCTCCCACCGCTCTCCTCAGAGCGAGGTCCGGCAGTTCGGCAACCGCGACCTCCTCGTGGTGGGGGATCGCAACAGCGACGGCCTGGACGATCTGGTGGTCACGCACTACTCGACCTTCGAGCAGCTCAGCGGGGCCGATCTCACGCGCCTGACGCCGGTGCAGACCCTGGCGGTGGGCACCATCGCCATCAATGAACCGGCGTTCATTTCAGGGGGCTCCCTCGGGGGCGGGCTCTACACGCGCCCGCTGACGGGGCCGGTCCAGGTCTTCGACCTGGCCCCCCAGGGCGCGGTCTGGTCGGTGGAGCAGCCTGCGACGACCCAGAACGCCGCCACGAGCTTCGTCGGCTTCGCAGACGTAGACGGCGACGACGCGCTGGACGTCGCGACGCCGGGCCTCTTCGGTGAGGTCACCGTCTACAGCGGCGCCACGGGCGCGGTCCTCTACCGGGTGTGCTTGAACGAGGGAGTGGCCTCGCTCCTGGCGGAGCCGGCCTCCACGACCAGCTGCGCGCCGCTGGCTGCGCCCTCCAACGTCGCGGCGGCGGACATCGACGGCGACGGCGATCAGGAGTTCCTCGTCGGCGGCGCCGGGGGCTGGCTCTACGCGCTCCACGTCGAGGACGGCTCGGTGCTCTGGCGCGCCGACGTGGGCGGTCAGCCCTTCTACCCCTCGCTGGCGGACACCGACGGCGACGGCGCGCTGGAGATCGTCGTCTCCACGCGGCGCTCCGAGGTGCTGGTGGTGGATCAGTCCTCCGTCCAGGCGGTCGCGGAGGTCCGGGACGTCGCGGTGTCTGGCGGCCAGATCACCGACGCGGCGACGGACATCGACACGACGATGACCCGCGGCGCGCTGGGCGTGGCGTGGGACGCGGCAGACGGCGCGGATCGCTACCTGATCCGCATCCTCACCTCCAACGGCACGGTGCTGGTGCCGACGACGGACGTGGGCGCCTCCACCTCGCGGGTCTTCACCAACCTGGCGCTGATCGCCGGGACGACCTACACGGCGGAGGTCACCGCGGTGAGCGACCAGCTCGGCACGGGGCCGGTCACGCGCTCGGACGGGGTGCGCCTCCTGGGGAACGCGCCTGCGCTGCGGGACGTCTCCATCGCCCCCGACCCCTTCACCCGCCTCGTGGACACCACGGTCAACATGACCCTGAGCGCCTCGGCGGACGGGAACATCCTCCTCCAGAGCGTCTCCGTCAGCGTCGAGGACGAGGCCACCGGGGAGATCGTCTTCACCGAGACGCTGCTGCCGGAGAACCGGACCTTCGCCTCGCTGACCTTCACCTGGGACGCCCGTGACCCCGAGGGCGCGCTGGTGCCTGCCGGGGCCTACCTGGCCCGCTTCCGCGCCGTGGACGCCGACGGCGCCACCCGCGAGGAGGTCCAGGGCTGGTCGGTGCGCGACCTCGGCGCGCCCATCATCGCGGACCTCCTGGCCGATCCCCCGGCCTTCAGCCCTGCGGGCGGCCAGCGCACCCGCGTCACCGCCACCGTCGAGGCCGATCGGGTCGCGCTCCTGACGGAGCTGCGCCTCCAGGTCGAGGACAGCGCGGGCGCTGTGGTCCGGACCTGGGTCACCAACCCGCTCGCGGACACCGCCCAGCTGGATCAGCCCTGGGCGGGCGACGACGAGGCGGGCGCCCAGGTCGCACCAGGCGTCTACACCCTCCGCCTGATCGCCACCGACAACCTCCTGGGCTCCTCCGAGGCGATCACCCAGGTCGAGGTCGTCGAGGCCGAGGCGCCGATCATCGACGCCTTCGCCGCCTCCCCGACCGCCTTCACGCCGGCCCTGGGCGAGACGACGGCGCTGGCCGTAGACGCCCGCTCCGAGACGACGCTGACGGAGGCCCGGATCGTGATCGCGGCGATCAACGACGCGGTGGTCTTCGAGGAGGTCCGGACGCTGGACGCCGCGACGGCCTCCTTCGTCGTGACCTGGGACGGCCTGGAGGACGGCGCGCCTGTGGCGCCGGGGACCTACACCGCCACGCTCCGCGTCACCAACCTCGCGGGCCTGGAGGCGACCTCCAGCGTCGAGGTGACGGTCCTGGAGCCGGGTCAGAGCGTCGTCCTCATCGAGGACGCCGCCGTGGCCCCGTCGAGCTTCGACGCCTGCCAGGGCGGCGCGGCGGACATCACCGCGACGGTGGTCAGCACCACCTCCGATCTGGAGCTGGTGAGCGTGACGATCCGCGCCGACGACATCGTGGTGCGGGACTTCACCTTCGGCCCCGGGCTCTCCACGCGCTATGGCCTCGCGGTGTCCTGGGACGGCCTGGATGACGCGGGCGCGGCGGTGGCCCCCGGCACCTACGAGGTGGACCTCTTCGGACAGGCGGCTGACGGGGCCTCCGACGCGGAGACCCTCCAGGTCACGGTGACCTGCGGCGGCGCGCCCAACAACAACCCGAACAACAACCCCAACAACAACCCCAACAACAACGGACCCGGCCCGGACCCCGACCCCGCCGGTCCCGAGGGTGAGGTCGGCGGCGGCGGCGGCCTCTTCTCCTGCGCCGCGGCCCCTGGCGCCGCAGGCGGCACCCCCTGGGGCGGCCTCCTGGTGCTGGCTGGGCTGGCGTGGCTGCTCCGCCGAAGAGGGTGAAAAAAACGGGGTCCAGGGGTC